>NZ_NQYT01000030.1:0-10890 GCF_009192935.1 Xanthomonas sp. LMG 12461 | reverse complement strand
GCGCCCATGCGGGTGTGCTGGCCCAGCCCAGCACACCCGCATGGGCGCTGACCCTGCTGGCGCTGTCTCTGGGCCTGTGGCTGCACCTGCTCTACGCGTACCTGGACACGCTGCTGCTCATGCCCGGGCGCGCCCTGCACCGCGTGCGCCACCTGCTCGCCCACGGCGTGCGCCGCGAGGCACTGATCGAACGCGCCGCCCCGACCGGGGTCGAGGTCAAGGGATGGCCGCAGCTGTCGCTGACCCTGGCCTTCGACAACCTGTCCGGCACATCCATCCGCGACACCGTGTTGATCGTGGACCGCAAGCCGGCGCAACGCCGCTTCGAGAGCGGGCGCACCGTGCCGCTGCGGCTGAGCACCGCGCCGGGCGCCGCGCCGAACCTGGTATTGGAGGACGCCGAGCCGGCCCTGGACCGCGCCAGCCTGTGGCGACGCGCGGCCGGCGCCGTGCTGCTGGTGGTCCTGGTCGGCGCGGCCTACGTGCTGGCCTGGCGCCTGCAGAACCGCGGGCTGGGCTGGACCTTCCTGTCCTTCAACCACCCGCTGCTGATGAGCGCGCTGGTGCTCAACGGCTACGTGCTGGCGCTGCGCGTGATCCTGCGCGTGATCCGCCACAACGCCACCGACGAGACCCTGAAGTACCGCGGCTTGCGCGCGCGGGCGCGGGTGCTGGACGTGCGCCAGACCGGCACCACCCTCAACGAGCAGCCGCAGGTGGAATTCCGCGTGGCGTTCGAGGACGCGTCAGGCAACCCGAACGAGGCGACGATGCGGCGGTTCGTGTCGCTGCTCGACGTCGGACAACTGCCGCGCGACACGGTGTCGGTGCTGTACGACCCGCAACACCCCGCCCGCGCCGACCTGGAGCTGCCATGAAGACGCCACCCACCCCCGTGGTCTTCGCCGGCGTGGTGCTGCTGCTCGGCGGCCTCGCCTTCGCCGGCGGCGCCTGGGACACCATCCGCGCCACCCTGCAGGCGGGACCACGTCTCTCGGCGGCCGACCTGCAGTCCCCCTCCAAGCCGCAATCGCTGGCGGCGCCGACCCCGACTGCCCATGCTGCCGACACCGAACCGTCGCCGACGCCGGCACCACGCGGCAACCTGCTGTTCGACCCGCAGCGGCTGCGCGCGGCCCGGCAGGCGCTGGCGGACCTGCCCGACCTGCAGGGCCACGACCTGCGCGTGTTCCATGCCGTGCATTTCTACGACAACCGGATCGGACTCGAACTGCTGGACCCCGCACAGCCGGACCACGTGGACGAATACAGCTTCCACGACGAGGCCTGGCACAAGGATGCGCCAGTGAATCCGCGCATGTTCGGGCCGTTCCTCAAACCGGCCACCGACACCGCCGCGCTGCAGGACATCGATTTCGAGGGCGCCCACCGGGTGGCCACGGCCTTGCAGGAACAGGGCGAGGCGCTACAGGCCGAGCCGGAGAAGGTGGATCACGTCTACGTGCTGATCGGCCGGCGCGGCCGCCTGCGCTGGATGCCGGACGGCGTGCAAGGCGATCGCGTCAGCGTGGGCATCGAGTTCGATGCACAGGGACGGCCGCGCGGCATGCAGCGCCAGTAAGCCGTGGCGCTTGCCACGCGGCAGCACCACATCACGTCATCTCGCAGGAGCGGCTCTTGTCCCCTTTTCGGGGATCAGCCGCGACAGGCTTTACCGGGATCGCCCGTCGCGGCTGACAGCCGCTCCTACGCGCGCCGCGACAGATACGCCCATCCAGCGTACGAACACGCGACCGAACGCGACCGTCAGTCGACCAGACGCAGCCGCAATTCCTTCGGCAGGGCGAACACCATCGACTCCGGTTCGCCCGCCAGTTCCGACACGCCATCGGCGCCGAGTTCGCGCAGCCGCGCGATCACGCCGTCCACCAGCACCTGCGGCGCCGAGGCGCCGGCGGTCAGACCGATGCGGCGCTTGCCGGCGATCCAGGCGGGATCGATCTCGTCGGCGCCGTCGATCAGGTAGGACTCCACCCCGTCGCGCCGCGCCAGCTCGCTGAGCCGGTTGGAATTGGAGCTGTTCGGCGAACCGACCACCAGCACCAGGTCGCACTCCTTGGCCAGGTCGCGCACCGCGTCCTGGCGGTTCTGGGTGGCGTAGCAGATATCGTCGTTCTTCGGGCCCTGCATCGCCGGGTAGCGCGCACGCAACGCCTCGATGATGCCGCGGGTGTCGTCCACCGACAGCGTGGTCTGGGTGGTGTAGGCCAGGTTCTCCGGCTGCTGCACGTCCAGCGTGGCGACCTGCTCGATGTCCTCGACCAGGTAGATGCGCCCGGTGCCGCACTCGCGGTCCCACTGCCCCATTGTGCCTTCCACCTCCGGGTGGCCGGCGTGGCCGATCAGCACCACGTCGCGGCCGGCGCGGCAGTGCCGGGCCACCTCGAAATGCACCTTGGTCACCAGCGGGCAGGTGGCGTCGAACACCTTCAGCCCGCGCCGCTCGGCCTCCTGGCGCACCGCCTGGGCCACACCGTGGGCGCTGAAGATCACCGTGTTGCCGTCGGGTACCTCGTCCAGTTCCTCGACGAAGATCGCGCCGCGCTGCTTGAGGTCGTCGACCACGAAGCGGTTGTGCACCACCTCGTGGCGCACGTAGATCGGCGCGCCCAGGGTTTCGATGGCGCGCTTGACGATCTCGATCGCGCGATCGACGCCGGCGCAGAAGCCACGGGGGTTGGCGAGCAGGACATCCATTAGCTAGATCCGCCGGCCGCAGGGGGCCAGGCGCTTCGACAGGGAGAGTGGCACCGATTATCCCGCTTTTCGCTTCGCCTTGCCGTCGAACACGCCGAACAGGGCGATGCCGATGGCGCCGGCGACGATCGCCGAGTCGGCGATGTTGAACGAGGGCCAGTAGTGCTCGCCCACGTACCACTGGATGAAATCGACCACGTGGCCGTGCATCAGCCGGTCGATCACGTTGCCGATCGCCCCGCCGATCACCAGCGCGTACGGCAGCGCGCTGCGCCACTCGCCGCGCGGGGTGCGCGCCAGCCACCAGGCCAGCAGGGCACTGATGCCCACCGCCAGCGCGGTGAAGAACCAGAGCTGCCAGCCGCCGGCCTGGCTCAGGAAACTGAATGCCGCGCCGGTGTTGTAGGTCCGGTACCAGTTCCAGAAGCCGGGAATCACCGGCACCGCGGTGAACTCGGGCAGGCTGGACAGCACCCAGGCCTTGCTCCACTGGTCCAGGCCGATCACCGCAGCCGACAGCAGCAGCCAGATCAGGGCGGAGGGGTTGGGTCGTGCGGTCATGCGGGAAGTCCGCCTTGGGCGAAGAAGGAAAGGAAGGATGGCCGGCGCCGCAGCCACGGCGTCGCCGCCGGCCCCGGCGACGCGCAAGCCGCGTGGCCGGGGACGGCACTCAGAACCAGCGGCGCTCCTCGCCCGGTCCTTCGATGTTGCTGACGCAGCGGCCGCACAGTTCCGGGTGCGCCGGGTCGGCGCCGACGTCGGCGCGGTAGTGCCAGCAGCGCACGCACTTGGGCTTCTCGGTGGCCTGGGCGCTGACGAAGATCTCGTCGGTGCTGGCCTCGCGCACCACAACGTCGCCGCTGATGAACAGGAAGCGCAGCTCTTCCTGCAGCGGCTGCAACTTCGCCGCGGTGGCGGCGTCGGCGGCGACGGTGATCTCCGCCTCGAGCGCAGCGCCGATCACGCCGTTGCCGCGCATCGGCTCCAGCACCTTGGCCACCTGCTCGCGCAGCGCCAGCAACCGCTCGAAGTCGGCCGCGCTCAGCGCCGCGTCGTCCGGCAATGGCGCCAGGCCTTCGTACCAGGTCGCGAACAGCACGTTGCCCAGGTGCGCGCCCGGCAGGTAACCCCACAGTTCGTCGGCGGTGAAGCTCAGGATCGGCGCGATCCAGCGCACGAAGGCCTCGGCCACATGGAACATCGCGGTCTGCGCCGAACGCCGGCCAAGCGAATCCTCGGCCATCGTGTACAGCCGGTCCTTAGTCACGTCCAGGTACAGCGACCCCAGGTCCACGCTGCAGAAGTTCAGCAGCGCCTGCACGATGGCGGCGAAGTCGTAGCGCGCGTAGGCGGCCTTGATCTGCTCCTGCACCTCGTAGGCGCGGTGCACGATCCAGCGGTCCAGCGCCACCAGTTCCGGCAGCGGCCGCAGGTGCAAGGCCGGGTTGAAGCCGTGCAGGTTGCCGAGCAGGAAGCGCGCGGTGTTGCGCAGGCGCCGGTAGGCATCGGCATTGCGCTTGAGGATCTCCTGCGACAGCGACATCTCGTTGCTGTAGTCGGCCGAGGCGATCCACAGGCGCAGGATGTCCGCGCCCAGCGTCTTCATGATGTCCTGCGGCTCGATGCCGTTGCCCAGCGACTTGGACATCTTGCGGCCGTGCTCGTCCACGGTGAAGCCGTGGGTCAGGCACTGCCGGTACGGCGCGGCGTGGTCCAGCGCCACGCCGGTCAGCAGCGAGGACTGGAACCAGCCGCGGTGCTGGTCGGAGCCTTCCAGGTACAGGTCGGCCGGCTTGGGCAGGCCGCGCTCGGTCAGCACCGCCTCGTGGGTGACGCCGGAGTCGAACCAGACATCGAGGATGTCGGTGATCTTCTCGTAGTCGCCGGCTTCGTCGCCGAGCAGCTCGGCGGCGTCCAGCGCGTACCACACGTCCACCCCGCCCTCCTCGACGCGGTCGGCGACCTGGCGCATCAGTTCGGTGCTGCGCGGATGCGGCTCGCCGGTCTCGCGGTGCACGAACAGCGCGATCGGCACGCCCCAGGTGCGCTGGCGCGAGATCGTCCAGTCCGGGCGCCCGGCGACCATGCCGGCGATGCGCGCCTGGCCCCAGGCCGGGTACCAGTGCACGCCCTCGATGGCCTGCAGCGCCTCGGCGCGCAGGTTGGCCTGCTCCATCGAGATGAACCACTGCGGGGTGGCGCGGAACGCGATCGGGGTCTTGTGCCGCCAGCAATGCGGATAGCTGTGGACCATGCTGGCACGCGCCAGCAGCAGCCCGCGCGCGGCCAGCAGGTCGGCGATGACGTCGTTGGCCTTCCAGATGTGCAGCCCGGCCAGCTCCATGCCATCGACCGCGGGGGTCGACGGCAGGTACACGCCGCGCGCATCGACCGGGTTGATCTGCGCAGCGCCGTAGCGCTCCAGCAAGCCGTAAGGCTTCACCGCCACGTAGTCCTCCTGGCCGTGGCCGGGCGCGGTGTGCACCGCGCCGGTACCGTCGGTGTCGGACACGTGGGTGCCGATGATCACCGGCACGTCGCGCTCGTCGTAGAAGGGGTGCGCCAGCACCTGGTGTTCCAGCGCCGCGCCGGCGACGCGGCCGTGCACCACCACCTCATCCACCCCGTAGCGCTGCAGCGCGCGCTCGGCCAGCGCGTCGGCCAGCACCAGCCAGCGGCGGCGGCCGTCGCGGGCCGGGCCTTCGACCAGCGCATAGACCAGCTCCGGCCCCAGCGACACCGCCAGCGAGGCCGGCAGCGTCCACGGCGTGGTGGTCCAGATCGGCACGGCCACTTCGGCACCGTCCGGCAGGGTCGCACCGAACGCGGCGGCCAGCGCCGCGCCGTCGCGGGCCGTGTAGGCCACGTCCACCGTCGGCGACTGCTTGTCGGCGTACTCGATCTCGGCCTCGGCCAGCGCCGAGCCGCAGTCGAAGCACCAGTGCACCGGCTTCACGCCGCGGGTCAGGTGGCCGTTCTCGACGATCCGCGCCAGCGCACGGATCTCGTTGGCCTCGAAATGGAAGTCCAGCGTGCGGTAGGGGTTGTCCCAGTCGCCGATCACGCCCAGGCGCTTGAAGTCGCGGCGCTGGATGTCGATCTGCGCGTTGGCGTATTCGCGGCACTTCTGCCGGAACTCCACCGCATCCAGCTTCACTCCGACCTTGCCGAACTTCTTCTCGATCGCGATCTCGATCGGCAGGCCATGGCAGTCCCAGCCCGGGATGTACGGCGCGTCGTAGCCGGACAGGTACTTGGACTTGACGATGATGTCCTTGAGGATCTTGTTGACCGCATGGCCGAGGTGGATCGCGCCATTGGCGTAGGGCGGGCCGTCGTGCAGCACGAACAGCGGCCGGCCCTGGGCGTTGTCGCGCAGCCGCGTGTACAGGCCCTCGCTCTCCCAGCGCGCCAGGATGTCCGGTTCGCGCTTGGGCAGGTCGCCGCGCATCGGGAACTCGGTCGCCGGCAGATGGAGGGTGGCTTTGTAGTCCTGGGTCACGGGCAGTTACCGGTCGGTGGTCTTCAGGGGGAGATCCGCGCGCGGGGCGGCGGACACGGGCGGCAGGCCCGCGCCAGCAGGCGCAGCGAGCAGTTGCCGCGCCAGCGCGGCGTCGCGGTGCATCTGCGCGGTCAGCGCCGGCAGATCGGCAAAGGTTTCCTCGTCGCGCAGCTTGGCGACGAACTCCACCTCGATGTGGCGACCGTACAGGTCGCCCTGGAAATCGAACAGGTGCGCTTCCAGCAGCGGCTCCACGCCCTGCACGGTCGGGCGGGTGCCGAAACTGGACACCGACGGCCACGGCTGCGCCGCCACCCCGTGCACCCAGGTGGCGTAGATGCCGGACAGCGCCGGGGTGCGGGCGAACCGCAGGTTGGCGGTGGGATAGCCGAGCGTGCGCCCGAGCTGCTTGCCGCGCACCACGCGGCCGCCGATCGCATACGGGCGGCCGAGCAGTTCGGCGGCATGGGCGAACTCGCCAGCCACCAGCAGCTCGCGGATGCGGGTGCTGGAAATGCGCTCCTCGCGCAGGTGCACCGGCGCGATCTCGTCGGCGGCAAAGCCATGCTGGGCGCCCAGCGCACGCAGCAGCGCGATGTCGCCGCCGCGCTTGTGACCGAAGCGGAACGCCGGGCCGATCCAGACCTCGCGCGCGCGCAGGCGCTCGACCAGCACGCGCTGCACGAAGTCCTCCGCGCTCATCGAGGCCATGCGCCGGTCGAAGCGCAGCAGGCCGACGCTGTCGATGCCGAGTTGGAGCAGGCCCTGCACCTTGGCCCGGGCCAGGGTCAGCCGCGGCGGCGGCGCGGCCGGGGCGAAGAACTCGCGCGGCAGCGGCTCGAAGCTCAGCGCCACCGCCGGCACGCCCGCTTCGCGCGCGCGCGCGATCGCCTGCCGCACCAGCGCGCGGTGGCCCAGGTGCAGGCCATCGAAGGCGCCGATGCAGACCACGCTTCCCTGCGGGAACAGGGTCCCGCCCTCGACGTCTCTAAACAGCCTGCTCATTCCTCGGTCCGAAGCGCCGGCGCAGGAAGCGCCGGTCGATGATGCGTAACCGTCGAGTATAGCGGGTGGGGGCTTGGCTCGGGGCTCGGGACGGCAGCATCGGCGTGCGGAGCCAGACCGCCGCCAGGCGATCCGGCGAAAACAAAGTGATCACTTTTCTGTGGGAGGGACTTCAGTCCCGACGGGCTTTCCCGGGAAGGCCCGTCGGGGCTGAAGCCCCTCCCACAATGCAATCGCAAGCGCTTAGCACTCCCGGGTCCCGGGTCCCGGGTCCCGAACCCCGGCTTCAATGCTCGCGCAGATCCCGCGGCCGGAACCCCAGCGCCAGCAAGGCCAGCAGGTACACCGCGCCGCCGCCGCCGACCAGCAGCAGCAGGCCGCCGATACGGTGCCACTTGTCCATGCCGGTGAACGCCGGCAGCCAATGCTGACCCAGCAGCAGCACCGCAACCATGGGCGCACAGGCAAGGCCCAGCCGCAGCAGGTAACCGCCCCAGCCCGGCTTGGGCTGGTAGACCTGGTCGCGGCGCAGCCAGCGCCACAGCAGCGACAGGTTGAGATAGCTGGCGACCGCACTGGCCAGGCCCAGCGCCAGGTGCAGGCCCGGCACCGCCGCCAGCGCCGCACGCACGCCCTGCGCGCGCAGTTCCGCCGGCACCCACAACTGGTACAGGATCGCCAGGAACAACAGGTTCAGCGCCATGTTGGCGACCAGCGCGGCGACGCCGGCGCGCACCGGCGTGCGCGTGTCCTGGCGCGAGTAGAACGCCGGCAACAGCACCTTGAGCAGGGCGAACGCCGGCAGGCCGAAGCTCAGCCCGAACACCGACATCGCCGCCATGCGCGTGTCGAAAGCGGTGAACTTGCCGTACTGGAACAGGGTCGCCACCAGCGGCTGGCTCAGCAACATCAAGCCCAGGGTCGCCGGCACCGCGATCAGCAAGGTGGTACGCAGCCCCCAGTCCAGCGCGTTGGAGAACCCGGCGCGATCGGTTTTGACGTGGTGCCGCGACAGCGCCGGCAGGATCACCGTGCCCAGGGCCACCCCGAATACGCCCAGCGGCAGCTCCAGGAAGCGGTCGGCCTGCGACAGCCAGCTCTGCGACCCGGCGTACAGGAACGAGGCGATCACCGTGTCCAGCAGCAAATTGATCTGCGCGATAGAGGAGCCGAACAGGGTCGGCACCATCAGGGTCAGCACCCGGCGCACGTCCGGATGCTGCCAGCCCCAGCGCGGCAGGGTCAGCAGGTCGATGCCGCGCAGGGCCGGCAACTGGAACAGCAACTGCAGCACGCCGGCCACCAGCACCGCCCAGCCCATCGCCAGGATCGGCACCTGCAGCCGCGGCGCCAGCCACAATGCGCCGGCGATCATGCACAGGTTGAGGATCACCGGGGTCAGCGCCGGCAGGCCGAAGCGATGGAAGCTGTTGAGCGCGCCGCCGGCCAGCGCGGTCAGCGACACGAACAGCAGGAACGGGAAGGTCAGCCGCAGCAGGTCGACGATCAGCCCGAACTTGGCCGGATTGTCGATCGAGCCAGGATTGAACAGCATCGCCATCTGCGGGGTGAAGATCAGCCCCAGCGCGGTGACCAGCAGCAACACTCCGCCCAGGGTGCCGGACACCCGCGACATCAGCGCGCGCAGGTCGGCGTGCGGGCGGGTTTCCTTCACCTCGGTGAACACCGGCACGAACGCGGTGGCGAACGAGCCTTCGGCGAACAGCCGGCGCAGGAAGTTGGGAATGCGGAACGCTACCCAGAACGCATCGCTGGTGGCGTTCGAGCCGAAGGAATAGTTGATGGCCTGGTCGCGCACCAGGCCCAGCAGGCGCGACACCATGGTCATGCTACTAAACGACAGCAGCCCGCGGAGCATGCGCGGCTGGCTCATGCGGCAGCCCTCTTGACAATTGACTTGACGCGAATATTCGGACGCTTCATACTCTCCCGCTTGTTTTTATCCACCACACAGCTTTCCAGGAAACCACCACCGTGGCCAATATCAAGTCCGCCAAGAAGCGCGCCAAGCAGACCGTCGTGCGCAACGCGCGCAACACGGCTCAGCGTTCGATGCTGCGCACCGCCGTCAAGAAGGTCATCAAGGCCCTGGACGCCAACGACGCAGCCGGCGCCGAAGCCGCTTTCGCCATCGCCCAGCCGATCCTCGACCGTTTCAGCTCGCGTGGCCTGATCCACAAGAACAAGGCTGCCCGTCACAAGAGCCGCCTGAGCGCCCGCATCAAGGCGATCAAGACCGCCGCCTGATCGGCTGCCGTCGACGCCGGAAGCGCCCACGCTTCCGGCAGCACCACGAAAAAGCCCGGCCTCGGCCGGGTTTTTCGTGTGCGCGTCACACTGCCCCGCGCGCCGCGGGACGGCGCGACGCTCAGGAGGCATTGGCGGCCGCCTCCAGCGCCTCCTCGCGCTGGCGGTCGAAGAACGCCATCACGTCCTTCATGATCGGCCAGGTGCCTTCGCGACCCAGCGCCGACACCAGGTACCAGGGTTGGGTCCAGCCCAACTCGGCGACGACCTGGTCGGCCAGCGCCCGCGCCTCGTCCTCGAACATCAGGTCGGCCTTGTTCAGCACCAGCCAGCGCGGCTTGGCCAGCAGCTCCGGGTCGTGCTTCTGCAGCTCGCGCTCGATCGCCCGCACCTGCTCGGTCGGCGACACGCCGTCCACGCCGCCTTCCATCGGCGCCAGATCCACCAGGTGCAGCAGCAGGCGGGTGCGCTGCAGGTGGCGCAGGAACTGCGCACCGAGGCCGGCGCCGTCGGCGGCACCCTCGATCAGCCCGGGAATGTCGGCGATCACGAAGCTGCGATAGGCCTCGACGCTGACCACGCCCAGGTTCGGATACAGCGTGGTGAACGGGTAGTCGGCGACCTTCGGCGTCGCCGCGGACACGGCACGGATGAAGGTGCTCTTGCCGGCATTGGGGAAGCCCAGCAGGCCGACGTCGGCCAGCAGCTTCAGCTCCAGCTTGAGCGTGCGCTCCTCGCCCTCCTCGCCCGGCGTCGCCTTGCGCGGCGCGCGGGTCACCGAACTCTTGAAATGCATGTTGCCCAGGCCGCCCTTGCCACCCTGCGCGACCAGCAGGCGGTCGCCATGCGCGATCAGGTCGCCGATGACCTCGTCGGTCTCGACGTTGATCACCACAGTGCCGACCGGCACGGTGATGGTCAGATCCTCGCCGGCCTTGCCGTACATCTGCCGGCCCATGCCGTTCTCGCCGCGCTGCGCACGGAACGCGCGCTGGTGGCGGAAGTCGACCAGGGTATTGAGATTCTCGTCGGCGACCAGCCACACGCTGCCGCCGTTGCCGCCATCGCCACCGTCGGGCCCACCCAGCGGGATGAACTTCTCGCGGCGAAAGCCGATGCAGCCATTGCCGCCATTGCCGGCCGTGACCTGGATTTCCGCTTCGTCTACGAGTTTCATGGATAACAACCGGGAATGGGGAATGGTGAATCGGGAATGGGAAAAGCGAGCCATCGCCGCGGCGACGATTCTATGTCGCAGCCACAGATCGGCAAAATCCATCACTGCATTGCCTGACGCAACCAGGACAGGGCGAGTTCACGGGAGGCGCCTTTGCCCATTCCCGATTCCCCACTCCCCATTCCCAGCCGCAAAACAAAAACCCCGCCGAAGCGGGTTT
>NZ_NQYT01000003.1:0-80165 GCF_009192935.1 Xanthomonas sp. LMG 12461 | reverse complement strand
GAGAACCGGAGTGCGGCGGCGCTGACTCCTACTCGTGCTTGCTGGCACTGCGGCTAAACGGCCTGCCGCACTCCGCTCTCACCTACAACGATAGACCCTTATTTGACACAAGCGGCTTCAGCCGCGACCGGACCGCTGAAACGTCGGTTCTACAAGGCGGCGAGCGTGGTTGGTCGCCGCCGGGCGCTTCATGGCTGCCGTACCCTCACCCCAACCCCTCTCCCGGGGGGAGAGGGGCTAGCGCTGTTCCTTCTCCCCTCGGGAGAAGGTGCCCCGAAGGGGCGGATGAGGGTACGGCGCGAAGCCTCGCAATGCCCCGGCAAACGGGATAGCCGGGCCGAATCCCCAATCCCATCTCCCCAATCCGCGCCTCACTCAGGCTTGCGTGGATCCAGCGAAATCAGCCGGGTCACGTCCAGCAAGGCGGCGGGCAGGTGCATGCCGCCGGGCGCTCCCTGGCGGTCGTACCCTCACCCCAACCCCTCTCCCGGGGGGAGAGGGGCTTTGCTTTTCCTTCTCCCCTCGGGAGAAGGTGCCCCGAAGGGGCGGATGAGGGTGCGGCGCGAAGCCTCGCAATGCCCAGGCAAACGCGGGGTAGCCAGGCCAATCCCCAATCCCGACTCCCCAATCCCCGCCTCACTCCGGCTTGCGCGGATCCAGCGAGATCAGTCGGGTCACGTCCAGCAGGGCGGCGGGCAGGTGCATGCCGCCGGGGGCGGCGAGGTAGCGGGTGCGCCAGGCGGGGGCGAACTTGGACTTGAAGCGGCGCAGGCCGGTGAAGCCGTAGAAGCGTTCGCCGTGGCGCACGATCAGGTTGCCGAAGCGGTTCCAGCGGCCGGCCAGGCGGTGCTGCGCCAGGCCCGACAGCGGCGCCATGCCTAGAGAGAAGCGCTTGTAGCCCTGGTCGCGGCCCCACAGGAACAGCTCGATGAACAGGAAGTCCATCGTGCCCTTCGGCGCATCGGCGATGTGCCGCATCAGGTCCACCGACAGCTCGTGACCGGCCGGGGCCTGCCACAGGTTGGCGAAGGCCACGACCTTGCCCTCGAACTCCACCACCGCGATCGGGAAGCGGCGCAGGTAGGCCGGGTCGAAGCTGCCCAGCGAGAAGCCCTTCTCGGCGCCGGCCTTGTCTTCCAGCCACTGCTGCGAGACCTCGGCCAGCACCGGCATCAGCGCGTCCACCGCGTCGGTCTCGACGATGCGGAAGCTCAGCCCGCTGCGCTTGCCGCGGTTCCAGGCCTGGCGCAGGTCGGCGCGGTCGCGGCCTTCCAGGTGGAAGCCCTCCAGCGACACCATCGCTTCCTCGCCGAGCTTGACCAGGGTCAGGCCCAGGTCCAGGTAGGTCTGCCAGTGCTGCTCGCCGACCTGGTAGAACACCGGGCGCAGGCCCATGCGGTCGGCTTCCTCGCGGAAGCGCCAGATCAGCGCGCGGGCCACTTCCGGCGCGCCGACCGGGTCGCCCATCGCCACCAGCGAGCCGCCGTAGCGCTGCATCATCACGAAGCCGGGGCCGTCCTCGGCCTGCAGCAGCGCCTTGTCGCCGGTCAGCACCAGGCAGGCCTGGGTGTCGGTGGCCTCGGCCAGCACCGGCGCCAGCGCGTCCAGTTGCGCACCATCGGCCGGCGGCAACGGCGAGCGCGTGCTGTGCAGCAGCCGCGCCAGCCCGAATACCACCACCGCCACGCTGACCAGCAGCACCGCGCGCAGCGCGCGTGGGGCGTTGGCCGAGGTGGCGAATTCCCACCACAGCTCGTTCTGGTATTCGACGTGACTGTAGACGAAGAACAGCAGCCAGATCGTGGCGATCAGCACCAGGCCGAGGTTGCGCAGCCACGGCCACGACCAGGCCTCGTCGAGCAGGGCGCCCTCGCGGTAGAACTCGCGGCGCGCGCCCCACAGGCCGACCGCCACCACCAGCGAGGACAGCGCCACCGAGACGTGGCCGCCGCGCAGCCAGGCCGGCAGCGGCAGCAGCACGCAGATGCCGATCGCCAGCACCCAGGCGGCATGGCTGCGCCGCTGCAGGCCCTGGCCGATCAGCAGCAGCACCACGCCGCCGAGGCTGGCCAGCAGGTGCGAGGTTTCCATGATCGACAGCGGCGCCATGTCCTGGCGGCGCTTGGGCGTGGGCAGGGTGCCGTCGATGACCAGCGCCGCGCCGACCGCGAACACCGCCAGGGCGATGATCTGCGGCAGCCACGGGCGCAGCGTGCGCCAGGCCACGCGCACGCCGCCGGCACTGGCGGCCAGCGGCCGGCGCAGGCCGGACAGCGACGCCATCAGCACCGACAGCAGCAGCGGCACCACGTAGTAGGTGATGCGGTAGATCAGCGCCGCCGCCAGCACCGCCGCCGGCGCCACGCCGGGCAGCAGCTTGAGCAGGCTCCACTCGAACACGCCCAGGCCGGCCGGCACGGTCGAGACCAGGCCCGCCACCACCGCGACCAGGTACAGGCCGACGAAGCCGATGTACTCGATGCCCGATTCGTTGGGCAGCAGCACGTAGAACGCGGCACTGGCCAGGCCCAGTTCGACCACGCTCAGCGCGGTCACGCCCAGGGTGGTGCGCCGGTCCGGCAGCCACAGTTCGTGGCTGCGCCAGCGCAGGGTGCGGCCGTCGCGGCCGGCCAGCAGCAGCATCGTGGCGAAGCCGACCAGCAACGCGATGCCGATCGCGCGCACCGCAGTCGCGCCGACCGGCAGCGCCAGCGCCGCCGCGGCCGGTTCCAGGGTCAGGGCCAGCGCCAGCAGCAGCCACGCGCCGAACACGAAGCCGAGCGTGCTCATCAGCACCACCTGGCCGATCTCGGCCAGGCTCAGCCCGACCCGGCCGTAACCGCGCAGGCGCACCGCGCCGCCGGTCAATGCGGCGAAGCCCAGGGTCTGCCCGACCGCATGCGCCAGGAACGCGGTGATGCTGATCCGCATCGGGTGCAGCTTGCGCCCGCTGCGGCGCAGGCCGACGGCATCGAAGCCGATCAGGCAGGCGTAGCTGCTCAGGCCCAGCAGCAGGGTCAGCACGATCTGGCTGAGGCTCAGCTGGTTGAAGGCGTGACGGATCGCACTGTAGCCGTGGGTGCTGAACTCCGTGGCCAGCGCGTGCAGCGCCAGGGCCAGGATCGCCAGGCTGGCCAGCACCGGCAGCGCACGGCGCCAGCCGGGCGTGGGTGCGGGAGTAGAGGGCGCGGCGTCGGTCATTGCGGACGGACGGCGGCGAGGCGCGACGGCGCACGTTGCGCGGTGCGCGACGCGGCCGGAGCGGAAGTGCGGGTGAAACGAAGACGGGCCATCGCGATACCGGTTGGATGAAAGCGTGTGACGAACATTGAGAGGGCTGCGACCAAGTGGCTGCGTCGCGGTGGGTGGGGTGTCGGGGCAAGCCGGGTTGCACCGGCCTGCCGCGCATCACCCCGGTGGGATGCCACGCGTCAGGTCCCGACAGCGGTCGCGGTCAGCGGCGCGAAGGCGAGTGCGGTACCGGTGAGCTTGGCGCCCTCCCGGGCCGCACCCCGCAGCGCACACATCGCACCCCTGTCAGCCGTACCGCTCCTCTTGCCGTGCATCCCACGCTCCAGGCTATACCGGCCGTGCCGGCGACGCGCATGATAGTGGAATCGCACGTCGCCACGGCGTCTGGACCGCGGCAGGGGCCGTGGCCGGCGCATGTGGCGACGGTCTGTGTCGGTTCCGGAGCCTGTCGATGCCCTTGTCCGCGTCTCCCTTTCCCAAGCCGCCGCGCTGGACGCGCCTGACCGGCGCCGCAGCGCTGCTGCTGGGGCTGCTGTTCCTCGGCGTGGCCATGGCGTTGCAGGTCGTGCGTGCCGATCTGCACTGGCAGCAGGCCACGCTCAGCCAGTACCTGCATGGGCCCGGCGGACTGCTGCTGCGCACCGTCTACGTCCTGCTGGCCGTCGGCGTGGTGGCGCTGGCGGCCGGGCTGTATGCGCAGGCGCCGCCACGCGCGCGCAGCGGTGCGCCGGTCGTGCTGTTCGGTTGCGCCGCGCTCGGCCTGTGCGGCGTGGCGATCGGCGACAGCTATCTGCCGCAGCGCGCACCGCTGCTGGCGCCGCTGGTGCACGGGCTCTCCGCGCAGACCGCGTTCCTGTGCGTGACCACGGCGATGCTGCTGCAGAGCGCGTGGCTGCGCGGGCAGGCGGCGTGGCGGGGCCGCGCCGGGCCGCTGTTGCTGCTGGCGGTGCTGGCGTTCGTGGCCCTGTGGGTGCATGTGCTGTGGCGCGCGCCGCCGCGCGGGCTGACCCAGAAACTGCCGATCGTGTTGATCCTGGCCTGGCTGCTGCCGGTGGCGTATCGCGTGTGGCGGCCGGTGCCTGCAGCCGCGGCGCAATCGCGCGACAATGGCGCGGTCTTCCCACTACAGGACAGCGCATCATGATCCAGCGTTTCGATACCGGCCCGCGGATGTCGGAGATGACCGTGTACAACGGCGTGGCCTATCTGGCCGGGCAGATCGCGGACGATACCAGCGAAGACATCGCCGGCCAGACCCGCCAGGTGCTGGCCGCGATCGACCGGTTGCTGGCGCTCGCCGCCACCGACAAGAGCCGGATCCTGCGCGCGGAGATCTTCATGACCGACCTGGCCGAGTTCGCCGAAATGAACAAGGTCTGGGAGGAATGGGTTAGCCCGGGCAACACCCCGGCCCGCGCCACCGTGCAGGCCAAGCTGGCCGACCCGGCCTGGAAGATCGAGATCGTCATTACCGCGGCGGCGTGAAAGCCGGGAATGGGGAGTCGGGAATCGGGAATGGGAAAGCCGGCAGTGCGTCGCCTGAGCGACCGCGTGAAGCAGTGGCTTTAGCCGCGACAGGCGTCGCCGGTAAAGCCCGTCGCGGTTGACCGGAAGTTCCTTGGGTACGCAGGTAACCCGGGCACTCGCGGGACGCCCATTCCCGTTTCCCCATTCTCCATTCCCGGCGCCCCATCGCCCCAGCCCCTCAGCGCCTGACGAACCGGTAATGCGCCACGCCCCACTGCTGGCCCTGTTCGTAGCCGAACAGTTCCGCGCAGGCCATCCAGAACATGCGCCAGCGTTGCCACCAGATCTTGGCGTCGGCGCCGTAGGTGGCCTGCAGCACCGGCATCAGCATGTCGCGGTGGCGGTCCTGGTTGTGCAGCCAGGCGTTGGCGGTCTTCTCGTAATGCTGGCCGGACAGCAGCCAGCGGCGTTCGATCGCCAGGTCGTCCTGGAACTGCAGCAGGGTGTCGGCCGCCGGCATCAGGCCGCCGGTGAAGAAGTGCCGGCCCATCCAGTTGTCCTCGCCCTGCACCTCGAACGGGTAGGCCAGATCGCGATGGCAGAAGATGTGCACGAACAGCCGGCCGCCCGGCACCAGCCAGTGGCTGACCCGCTTGAGCAGCTCGCGGTAGTTGCGCATGTGCTCGAACATCTCGATCGAGACCACACGGTCGTAGCTCTCGGTCGGCAGGGTCAGGGTGTTGGCGTCGTGGGTGATCACCTTGACGTTGCCCAGCCCGCGCGCGCGGCATTGCGCTTCGATGTGCTCGCGCTGCGGCCGCGAGTTGGAGACCGCGGTGATGCGTGCGCCGGGGAACTGCTCGGCCATCCACAGCGTCAGCGAGCCCCAGCCGCAGCCCAGTTCGAGGATGCGCTGGCGGTCGCGCAACTGCGCACGTTCGGCGTACAGCTGCAGCATGCGTTCTTCGGCCGCGTCCAGGTCGGGCGTGGTCGCATCCCAGTAGCAGCTGCTGTATTTCAGGCGCTTGCCCAGGCACAGCTCGAAGAAGCGCGGCGGCACTTCGTAGTGTTGGCGGTTGGCTGCGTCGGTCTCGATCGCGATGGCGCTCTCGCGCAGCGATTCGATCAGCAGGCGCTGGCGCTCCCAGGCCGCGTCGGCGCCGCCGGCGCGCTCGTCGCGCAGGCGTTGCGCGCACAGCCGGCGCATCGCCGCGCGCAGCATGGCGTCGGGCAGCAGGCCGGATTCGGCCAGGCGCGTGGCCAGCGGCTCGGCCGGCGCGGCAGGCGGGGAAGAGGTGGCGAAGGTACTGGACATGGCGGATCTCCTCGCGCGGCTCAGTGCCGCGGCGGCATGGGGAAGAAGGCGCTGGTGCTGCGCTGGTAGTCGGCGTAATCGCGGCCGCGCGAGCGCAGCGCTTGCTGTTCGGTATAGGGAATGCCGGTGACGCGATAGAGGAAGGCGAACATCAGCAACGGGCCCAAGGCCGCCACGCCGACCCACAGCGCGCCGCTGCCCACTGCCAGGAACACGTAGGCGAACCAGTGCACGAATTCGAAGAAGTAGTTCGGATGCCGCGAATAGCGCCACAGGCCTTGGCGGCAGGTCTTGCCCTTGTTCGCGGGGTTGGTGCGGAACGCGGCCAGTTGCCGGTCGGCCAGGCTTTCCCCGCCGACCGCGATCAGCCAGGTCGCGACCGCCAACGTGGTCCACGCGCTCCACTGCGGCTGCGGATTGTGCGCGGCCACCGACAGCGGCACCGCGAACGCCAGGACCACCAGCGCCTGGCCGAGGAAGAACGCCAGGAACTTGCGCTGGTCGCCGTGCCAGTGCTCGCGCAGGGCACGATAGCGGCCGTCTTCGTGCGCATCGCCGAACACGCGTACGCCCAGATGCCAGGCCAGGCGCGCGCCCCACAGCCCACCCAGCACCGCGGTCAGTACCCGCGGCAGCAGCGCGCCATCGGCACGCCAGGCGCAGTACACCGCGGTCAGCGCCATGCAGGCCGACCACAGCACATCGACCACGCCGGCATTGCGGGTGCGCCGCTGCCAGGCCCAGCCGGCGAGCATGACCAGCACGGTGAAGATGCCTACATGCAGGAGCGGCCAGGCGTTCATCGCGCCACTCCGGTGGCCGGCAGTGCCGACGTGGCGACCATCAGGCGGCGCGTCGCCAGGCTCAGCAAGGTCAGCGCCGCGGCCCAGCCCGCAGCCAGCGCCAGCAGCGCCTGCGGCGTGGGCGCCACCAGCGTCACCGCCTGCCAGCCGCGCGCGGCCAGCACATAGCCCAGCGGGCCGCCAATGGCGCCGAACAGCGCCGCGCGCCAGGGATGGCGCATCACCCAGGCCAGCGAGTGCTGGAAGGTCAGCGCGAAGCCGGCCCACAGCGCCAGGATCCACAGCGGCGGCCACGGTGCCGGTGGCGCGGCGGCGTAGCGCACCCAGTCGCCGGCGCGCATGGCCGCATCGACACCTGCACCCAGCGGCAACGCCAGGGCGATCAGCGCGGCGTCGCCACGCGCGCGGCGGCGCGACTGCAACTGGTACAGCGCGAACAGCGCCAGCGCCGCCGGGCCGGCCCAGGCCAAGCCGTGCGCGGCGCCGACGACGGCGGCCAGCCACAGCCCCTGCAGGGCGAGGTAGTTGATCAGGTTGCTCATGCGTCGCCCGCCAGCGCCGGCGCGAACTGCGCCGGCCGTGCGCGCGGCTTGCTCAGCCACAGGTGCACGTCGCCGATCGAGCGCTCCAGGAAACCGCCTTCGCAGTAGGCCAGGTAGAACTCCCACATGCGGATGAAGCGTTCGTCGTAGCCGAGCGCGCGCACCTGCGGCAGCTTTGCCATGAAGCGCTCGCGCCAGGCGCGCAGGGTCAGCGCGTAGCTGGGGCCGATGTCTTCCAGGTTGAACAGACGCAGGTCGCTGGCGCGGCCGATCGCCCCGGTCATCGCCGCCACCGAGGGGATGAAGCTGCCCGGGAAGATATGGCGCTTGATGAAGTCCACCGACTTCAGCGCCTGCGCGTAGCGGTGGTCCTCGATGGTGATGGCCTGGATCAGCGCCTGGCCGTCGTCCTTGAGCAGGCTGCCGACCTTGCCGAAGTAGGTATCCAGGTATTGATGGCCGATCGCCTCGATCATCTCGATCGAGACCAGGCGATCGTAGCGACCGTCGAGATCGCGATAGTCGCGCAGCAGCACCTCGACCCGGTCCGACAGCCCGGCGGCCGCGATGCGCTGCCGGGCCAGTTCGTACTGCTCGCGCGAGATGGTAGTGGTGGTGACGCGGCAGCCGTGGTGCTTGGCCGCATGCAGCGCGAAGCCGCCCCAGCCGGTGCCGATCTCGACCAGGTGGTGGTGCGGCTGCAGGTCGAGCTTGGCGCAGATGCGCTGCAGCTTGCGTTCGGCGGCGCGTTCCAGCGCGGCTTCGCCCAAGGCGGCGTCGGCGTCGCGGAAGATCGCCGAGGAGTACATCAGGTTGCGATCCAGGAACAGCTCGAACAACGGATTGCCCAGGTCGTAGTGCGCAGCGATGTTGCGGCGGCTGCCGGCGCGGGTATTGCGCGCGAACGCGTGCAGGCCGCGCATCGCCAGGCCGCCGAGCCGGGCCAGGCCGGTTTCCATCGCGTCCAGGCGGTCGCGGTTGCGCACCAGCAGGCGTACCAGTGCGACCAGGTCGTCGCAGTCCCACAGGCCGTCCATGTACGCCTCGCCGACGCCGACGCTGCCGTTGAGCGCGGCCTGGCGGTAGAAGCGCGGGTCATGGATGCGCAGATGCGCCTGCAGCGTGTCGGCGCCGATGCTGGTATCGCCCAGCGTGGTCAGCGTGCCGGCTTCCTCGATGCGCAACTGGCCCTCGCGCAGGCCATCCAGGGTGGCGAGCAGGCGTTGCCGCAGCAGGCGGTCGAGCCCGCGCAGCGGCGGTGCGGCAGGGGCCAGCGCGGCGGCGGAAGAGGGCGCGTGCGGAGCGTTCATCGGCGTTCTCGCGGAAGGGAGTGGTCGGGGTGGTCGTGCACCGGGTTGCCGCGCAGCCACAGCCGCAGCGCCTGCCAGTGGATCTTGGCCATGACCTGCAGGGTCATCGCCGGATAGCGCAGCAGTGCCTGCGCCAGGCTGGCACCGTCGAGCGCGCGGCGTTCGAGCACCAGGGTGGCGTCGAAGCGTCGCCGCGTCGCCGCCGGCGTGGGATCGAGCACGTCCATGTGCACGCGCAGTTGCGCGCCGGGTTCGCTGAAGCGCCAGGCATAGGTATGCGCCATCGCCATGAACGGCGAGACGTGGAAGCGCTTGGCGAAGCGCCAGGCGTGCGTGGCGCCGTGACTGCGCGCCTCGGCCATCGGCAGCACGTAGGCGTGGCGCTGCCGCCACGGCGTGTTGGTGATCTCGGCCACGATGCTGTGCAGGCGCTGCTGCGCGTCGTGGCAGTAGTAGAACGTGACCGGATTGAAGCAGTGGCCGAAGTAGCGCAGGTGGGTGAGCATGCGCACCGGGCCCAGCGGACGCTCGCCGGTGTGCTGCTGCACGCGGTCGCGTACCGCTTCGTCCAGCGGTTGCGCGGGGTCGCCCAGGTAGTCGCTGCGGCGGAACTCGGCCAGGTTGCGCCGGTTCACCGACCATAGCCAGCGCCGCGCGAATACCTGCTTCAGTTCGTCCAGGTCCAGGTACAGCAGGAACAGCGGGTAGCGGAACGCCAGCGCTTTCGGTGCGTAACGGCGATGCCGCACCCAGCCGGTGTACACCGCGCTGTGCAGGCCATGCAGGGTCGTGCCCGCCGCCGCCGACGTTGTCGAGACGGCGCCAGTCGGCGGGGCGGGCACGGCAGCACGGCGCATCAGCGTCATGACCAGGGTACCCCCAGCGCAGCGGCGACGTCGACCGCGCTGCGCAGGCCGTCCTCGTGGAAGCCGAAGCCCCAGCCAGCGCCGGCGAACCAGGTATTGCGCTGGCCCTGGATCTCGCCCTTGCGCGCCTGCGCCGCCACCGACGCCTGGGTCTGCAGCGGATGCCGGTAGCGCATGCGTCGCAGCACCTTGGCCGGATCGATCGCATCGGTGCGGTTGAGGCTGACGATGAACGGCTGCGGCGCCTGCAGCGACTGCAGTGCGTTCATCCAGTAGCTGACCGTGCACGGCGCGTCCGGATCTGCCGGCACTTGCGCGTTCCAGGCGGCCCAGGCGCGGCGGTCGCGCGGCAGCACGCGCGCGTCGGTGTGCAGCACGGTCTCGTTGTCCTGGTAGCCGATCGCGCCGAGGATCGCGGTTTCCGGGTCGCTGGGGTCGGTCAGCAGGCGCAGCGCGTCGTCGGCGTGGCAGGCCAACACCGCATGGTCGTATTGCTGGGTATCGGCATCGCAGGCGATCGCGACGCTGCCATGGGCCGTGCGCTGCAGCGCGCGCACCGGCGTGCCGAGCCGCTCGCGCACGCGCCAGCGGCTACGCAGCGCACGCACGTAGCTGTTGGAGCCGCCGCGGACCACCCGCCACTGCGGGCGGCCGCTGACCTGCAGCATGTGGTGATTGGCCATGAAGCCGATCAGCTGGCGCATCGGGAAATCGAGGATCTGCCGCGACGGCGAGGACCACAGCGCCGAGGCCATCGGCACCAGGTGCGCGTCGCGGAATACCTCGGAGTAGCGGTGGCGCTGCAGGAAGTCGCCGAGGGTGAGCTGCGCCAGCGTGGCGTCGTGCAGCACCTGCGGCGCCTCACGGTAGAACCGCCGCAGATCGCGCAGCATGCGCCAGAAGCGCGGCGACAGCAGGTTGCGGCGCTGGCAGAACAGCCCGTCGAGCGTGCCGGCGTTGTACTCCAGCCCGGTGCGTTCCTCGTGCACCGAAAAACTCATCGTGGTCGGCTGCGACTCGACCCCGAGCCGCGCGAACAGCGCGCTCAGCAGCGGGTAGTGCTCCGGATTGAACACGATGAAGCCGCTGTCCACCGCGTATTCCGCACCGTCCAGTTCGATCGCATGGGTATGGGTATGGCCGCCGAGATAGTCGGCCGCCTCGTACAGCGTCACCTCGTGGCGCTGCGACAGCAACCACGCCGCGCCGAGGCCGGCGATCCCCGAGCCCACCACCGCGATCCGGCTCATCGGGCACGCGCCTGTGCGCGCACCAGCCCGGCCGGCACCGGCTTGAGCTCGCGGATCACGCGCGTCCACGACAGCGCCTTCAGGCCGTACCAGGTCAGGTCCAGCTCCCACCAACGGAAACCCTGGCGCGCGGCGCCGGGGAAGAAATGGTGGTTGTTGTGCCAGCCTTCGCCGAAGGTCAGCAGCGCCAGCCACAGGTTGTTGCGGCTGTCGTCGCGGGTGTCGAAGCGGCGGCTGCCGAAGCGGTGCGCCAGCGAGTTGATGGTGAAGGTGGCATGGAACAGCGCCACGGTGGAGACGAAGAAACCCCACACCAGCAACTGCGGGCCGTCGGTGCCGAGCTGCGGCACGTGCTGCTGCAGCCACCCGCCGAGCAGGAACAGCGCCAGCGCCAGCAGCACTGGCAGCAGCAGGTCGAAGCGGTCGAGGAAGCGCAGTTCGGGGAAGCGGCGCAGGTCCGGGATCGCCTCCCAGTCGGTGCGGAAGCCGCGCGGGGTCAGGAACCAGCCGCTATGGCTCCACCAGAAGCCGTGCTGGCGCGGCGAATGCGGATCGGCCGGGGTATCGGTATGGCGATGATGGTTGCGGTGGTGGGCGGCCCACCACAGCGGCCCGCGCTGCACGCAGGTGGCGCCGATCGCGGCGAACAGGAACTGCACCGGGCGCGAGGTCTTGAACGCGCGGTGCGCGAAATAGCGATGGTAGAAGCCGGTGAGCGCGAACATGCGCACGGCGTACATCGCCACGGCCATGCCGACGGCGAACCAGGACACGCCGACCCAGAACACGCCCAGGCACGCCAGGTGCAGGCCGATGTAGGGCGCGGCACGCAGCCAGTCGATGCGGTCTGCCCGCGCCGGATCCAGCTCGATCTCGGCACTGGTGTCGAACCAGCGCCGCAAGGTGCGCAGGATGCGGCCACGCGGCGCTGGTGGCATTGTGGAATGGCTGGGTTCCGGAACGGGACTCGGCACAAGCGCGTCTCATTGGGGGACTTGGGAGCGATACGGGCGAAACCGGAAGACGGATGCACCGCGTCGCATTTCCCCTGCACGGCTGCGAACGCGGCATGGCGGCCACGACGGCGCAGCGCAGGCGTCGCACGAATCGGAAGATCTGGCTGTCGTGCGGATGCGCGATGGCGGCGGGGATGTTGCCTGCGCACGAGTGGTGGGCGGGTGAATGCGCGCCCGGTTCTTGTAGACGAGCGCGGCATAGCCTGGCCGCGGCCCGATCTCTCCGCGGCGCGTGCAAGGTACGTGGTGCACTGCCCCTCTCCCATCGGGAGAGGGGTTGGGGTGAGGGTACGGAGCGAAGCCCTCGCGCATCCAACTTGCGCTAGCGGACGCTGTACGAGGCTTCGCCCGTACCCTCATCCGCCCCTTCGGGGCACCTTCTCCCGACGGGAGAAGGGGATCCGTGGTCTTGGTGGGAGAAGGGTTGTCTACTGAGCCAATTGCAGCGAGCTAAGGCGTTATTGCCCCTCTCCCGGCGGGAGAGGGGTTGGGGTGAGGGTACGGAGCGAAGCCCTCGCGCATCCAACTTGCGCTAGCGGACGCTGTACGAGGCTTCGCCCGGACCCTCATCCGCCCCTTCGGGGCACCTTCTCCCGACGGGAGAAGGGGATCCATGGTCTCGGTGGGAGAAGGGTTGTCTACTGAGCCAGCTGCAGCGAGCTAAGGCGTTATTGCCCCTCTCCCATCGGGAGAGGGCTTGGGGTGAGGGTACGGAGCGAAGCCCTCGCGCATCCAACTTGCGCTAGCGGACGCTGTACGAGGCTTCGCCCGTACCCTCATCCGCCCCTTCGGGGCACCTTCTCCCGATGGGAGAAGGGGATCCGTGGTCTTGGTGGGAGAAGGGTTGTCTACTGAGCCAACTGCAGCGAGCTAAAGCGTTATTGCCACTCTCCCATCGGGAGAGGGGTTGGGGTGAGGGTACGGAGCGAAGCCCTCGCGTATCCAAGTTGCGCTAGCGGACGCTGCATCAGGCTTCGCCCGTACCCTCATCCGCTCCTTCGGGGCACCTTCTCCCGACGGGAGAAGGGAGTCCGTGGTCTTGGTGGGAGAAGGGTTGTCTACTGAGCCAGCTGCAGCGAGCTAAGGCGTTATTGCCCCTCTCCCATCGGGAGAGGGGCTGGGGTGAGGGTACGAAGCGAAGCCCTCGCGTATCCAACTTGCGCTAGCGGACGCTGTACGAGGCTTCGCCCGGACCCTCATCCGCCCCTTCGGGGCACCTTCTCCCGACGGGAGAAGGGGATCCATGGTCCCGATGGAAGAAGGGTTGTCTACGGCGCCAGCTGCAGTGTGCTGATGCCGCCCTTGGCCACGACCGGGCCGGTGGCGACGCCGCCGGGCGCGCCGCCGGGCGGTTCCATGGTCACCGCCAGCACCGCGCCGTCGCTGAGCATGGGCATCAGCGCATCGGGGATGCGCGCCACGCGCGCCTTGGCCTCGTCGAACACACCCATCGAGCGCGCCTTGCCGTCGGCCGGGATCAGCCACAGTTCCGGCACGCGGCCGGCGTCGCGGGCGCCGGCCAGCGGGGTGAGGGTGATGCTGCGCTTGTCGGCGTCCATCAGCGCCACGTAGCCGGGCTTGCCGTCGTCCTGCATCAGCGTGGAGGTCATCGCGATGCCGCTGGGCTTGGGCGTGGTGGTAGTGGCGACCGGCGGGGGCTGCGCGACCGGCGGCGGCACCGGCGCACGCGCCAGCAGCAGCGCCAGCAGGCAGGCCGTGGCGGTGGCGAAGCCGCCGGCGCTGAGCCAGCGCCAGGTCCGCACACTGTCCCAGAACCCGGGTGCGGCGGGGCGCGGGCGCGGCGCCGGCGCATCCAGGCCCAGCGAGGCGCGGATGCGCACCCACACGCGCTCGGGCACCGCCACCGGGGCGATCTCGTCGGCCAGCGGCATCAGGTGTTGCTGCCATTGCAGCACGGCCGCGGCGAATTCGCGGTCGCTGTCGATGCGTGCTTCGGCGGCGCGGCGCTCCTGCGCGTCGAGCACGCCGAGCACGTACTCGCCGGCCAGCACGTCGCGCGGCGGCGGGGTTTCCTGTGGATCGGGCACGGAGGCGTTCATCGTTCCAGGCACGCTTTCAGTTTGGCCAGACCACGGCGGATCCAGCTCTTGACCGTGCCCAACGGCGTGCCGCTGCGCTGGGCCAGTTCCTCGTAGGTGATGCCTTCGAAGAACGCGGTGCGGATCAACTCGCCGCGCGGCGACTCCAGTTCGCCCATGCACACGTCCAGGCGCCGCCCGGCCACCCGCCACTCGGTGTCGGCGAGCGGATCGCGGCCTTCGTCCTGCAGTTCGCCGGCGTCGTCCAGCGCCACCGACTGCCGCGCCGGTGCGCGTGCACGCAGATGGTCGATGGCCTTGTTGCGGGCGATCATGGTCAGCCAGGTCAGGCCGCGCGCGCGCTGCGGGTCGAATTGCGCCGCCTTGCGCCAGACGGAGGAAAACACTTCCTGCAGCACGTCCTCGGCTTCGCCGCGCTGCGGCACGATGCGCAGGCACACGCCGAACAGGCGCGAGGAGGTGGTGCGGTACAGGCGTTCGAACGCGGCGCTGTCGCCGGTGGCGGTGGCCACCAGCAATTGTCCTGCTTCGTCGTGATCGGGCGACTCGGTCATGCCGGGAGACGGTGGCGAAGGTCGGCGCGATGCTACAGGCTTTCGCCGCGCCCGTCGCTCAGGCGCGCTGGCGCCGCCACAATACGCACGCGGTGAGCAGCAGGACGATCTCGAACGCGGCCAGGCCGGTCGTGGTCGGGCCGACCGGCCACAGCCGCAGCAGGCTGGCGCTGCGGTAGAGCACGATGGGCACGTAGAACGCCAGCGCCAGGAGCAGGCCGGTGCGCAACTGCCCGGTGCGGGCGAAGTAGCCGAACAGGAAGGCCATGCCCAATTGCAGGCCGCCGTAGATGACCAGGTATTCGGACTGGCCGGAGCGGTCCAGGCCGACGTAGCCCACCGCCGCGGCGGTCTGTGCCGGCAGCAGCGTGCACCAGACGGCCAGGAGCGCGTACAGCGCGGCGTTGAACCACAGGTAGGCCTTGGCCATGAGGTGTCCTCGTCGATGCGCGGGCGATGCGCAGGCATGGTTGTAGCGGGTGCGGCGATGGCCGGCGTGAATGCGCTGGCGGCGCGGCTCAGCGCGCGCTGCATTGCGCGACCAGCGGTTGCTGCAGCGCCTGCTCCCAGGCGCCGGCATCGGCCTGGCCGCGCAGGCGTTCGGGGAATTCGATGCGCACGCTCGGGTAGCGGCCGCGCGCGTCGCGGATGTTGCCGACGCCGCGGAACTCGCGCAGGCGCCGATCCTGGCGCGTGTAGGCGACGCTGAGGTCGGGCAGCAGCGTGCCGTACCAGGCGGCCAGGCTCAGGGTGTAGCGCTGCACCTCGGCATCGGCAGGGCCAGGGGTGATACGGAAGTCGAGCGTGCGCAGTTCGCTGGGCAGCACGAAGGCGATGCGCTGCGGTCCGCCGCTGCCCAGGCTGTCCCAGCGCTGGCGCAGGTAGGCGTCGAAACCCGCGTCGATCACCTGCGCCTCGGTGCTCTTGGGCAACGGCGCACGGCGTTCGGCCTGACCCTTGGCCTGACTGAACATCTCGCGCCCGCTGCCGCTGCGGCGCACGCCCTCGCGGTAGCCGCTGCGCGCATCGACCAGTTCGAAGTCCGGCGCGGCGCTGCCATCGTCCACGCGCTTGCGCGCGAACGCGGCGCCGTCGGTGCACTGGTACAGCACCAGGCGCGCGCCATCCTCGCGGACCCAGTGGCTTTCGCGGTACAGCACCTGTTTGCCGTCGGCGGCATAGGCGATGCCCTCGTAGTGCAGCATCGCCCGCGCAGGCGCGGCGGCGACCAGGGCGGCGGCGCCGAGGGCCAGGGCCAGCGGCAGGTGCGCTCGGAGGAGCGGGAAGGCGGCGGTCGACGTCGGCATGCACGGCGCTCCGGTGGGATGACACCAGGACATACGCGGCGGGTGCCGATCCGGATGCGCCCGCCGTGGGGCTCGCGCTGCAGCGGCTGTCTCAGCGCAGGACGATGCAGTCCACCGGACAGGCCGGCAGGCACAGCGCGCAGCCGGTGCACAAGGGCGCCAGCACCGTGTGCATGTGCTTGGCGCCGCCGACGATGGCGTCCACCGGGCAGGCCTGGATGCACTTGGTGCAGCCGATGCAGTCGGCTTCCACCACCCATGCCACCTGCGGCGGCGTGTGGGTGCCGCGGCTGCGGTCGTAGGGCAGGGCGGGAACGCCGAGCACCCGCGCCAGGGCGCGCGCGCCGGCGTCGCCGCCGGGCGGGCAGCGGTCCACCTGCGCCGTGCCGGCGGCCATCGCTTCGGCATAGGGACGACAGCCGTCGAACCCGCACTGGCCGCATTGGGTCTGCGGCAGCAGGCGATCGAGACGTTCGAGCAGGGGGGCGTGGGCGGGCGTCATGGCGGAGGCGGCGCGCGGCAGCGCCGCGGGGACTACAGAGCGAAGAAGATGCATCGGCGTGGTCAGCCTGCACAGTGTAACGCGGTGCCCATGTTCGCCCGACGGCGCCGCATCGGGCAGTGTCGTCGGCTCAGGCGATCCGGCGCCCGCAGTACCAGCGCTCGTGCGCCAGTGCCAGCATCGGCCGGTCCTCGCGACTGTCGCCGTACGCATGGATGCGCCGATAGGCGTTCAGGTCGTACTGCATGCGGATCAGGGCGGCCTTGCGGGGGCCGCAGTCGCCGTGGCGATAGCGGCCGGTCAGGCGCCCATCCTGCACTTCCAGATGGTTGCAGATCAGGTCCAGCCCATGTTGCGTGCACCAGGGCCGCAGATACAGATCCAGCGAAGCGGAGACCAGCACCACGCTGTGCCCCTGGGCCTGGTGCCAGGCGATCCGCTGCATCATGTCCGGTCGCAGCAGCGGCGGCAGCGCCTGCTGCGCATAGTGCTCGGCCTCGCGGGCGATCTCGTCTGCATCGCGGCCGGCGAACACCAGCCGGGTGACCCGCGTGCGCAACGTCGCCGCCGACACCAGGCCCAGCCGATAGCCGGCCAGCCACGGCCCGACCGCCCAGCGCGCCCGCGCCTGCTGCGCCGGCGTGGCCACACGGCGCAGGAATCCCGAATAGGTATCGGCGGTGGTGACCGTGTGGTCGAAGTCGAAGAGGGCCAAGTCCATGGGAATGGGGAATGGGGAAACGGGAATCGTAAAAGCGGGTCTGGCGGCGGGCTGCAGCTCTGCGATTCCCGATTCCCGATTCCCGATTCTCCTTTTCCGGCCTTACCGCACCGGCATGCCCGGCTGCGCGCCGCTGTCGGCGTCGAGCAGGGCCAGGGCGCCGCCGTCGAAGCCGGCCGACAGGATCATGCCTTCGCTGAGGCCGAAGCGCATCTTGCGCGGGGCCAGGTTGGCGATGAACACCACGCTGCGGCCGACCAGCTTCTCCGGCTCGCCGTAGCTGCCGCGGATGCCGGAGAAGATCTGCCGCTTGCCCAGCTCGCCGGCGTCCAGTTCGAAGCGCAGCAGCTTGTCCGAGCCTTCGACGAACTCGCAGGCCAGCACCTTGCCGATGCGCAGGTCGAGCTTGGCGAAGTCGTCGATGCCGATGTGGCCGGGATTGGGGATTGGGGATTGGGGATTGGTGGCGGCCTTCGCTTCCTGCTTGGCGGGGGGCGCGGCAGTTGGAGTGGGGGCGAGGGTGTCCTTGGAGGCGTCGGTCATGGCGTCGAGCAGCTTGGGGTCGATACGGGTGAACAGGGGGGCGTAGGTTCCGATCTGGATTTCTTGGAAGCGCGGATAATCGCCAATTCTTGCGAACGGTAATTCCTCTTCCCCAATGTTGAGGAAGCGGAGAGCTAGCTTCGTCGTGTTGGGCAGAATTGGCTGAAGGGCAATGGTGATGTCCCTGAACATCGTCAGGGCCGAATACAACACAATGCGCAGCTCTTCTGAACGGTTTTGGTCTTTAGCAAGGTTCCAAGGGGCGGCTCTGGCAACAAACTCGTTTGCAGCGTCTGCAGCGGCCATCAACTCCCGGCAGACACGTCCGAAGTCGTTGCGTTCGTAATGCTGCGTTGCATTTTTTGCTTGGTTCGAGACCGCAACAAATGTGGCAATCGCATCCGTTTCGATATCGGTTGGCTCGGATTTGGCTTGCCAGTCAGGGCCGGATGCTGAGACAACCTGCTTGATTCGGTCCTGTTGCAGCGAGGATGTCGTGAGTCGTCCATGGAATGCCTTGCTGGCGATACCCGCGCAGCGGCTGGCCAGGTTGACGAACTTGCCGACCAGGTCCGCGTTGACCCGCGCCACGAAGTCGCCCAGGTTCAGGTCGAGATCGTCGACGCCGCCGGAGGACTTGGCCGCGAAGTAGTAGCGCAGCGCTTCCGGCTCCAGGCCCACGTCCAGGTAGGTGCGGGCCATCACGAAGGTGCCGCGCGACTTGGACATCTTGGCGCCGTCGACGGTCAGGTAGCCGTTGACGTGCAGCCGGGTCGGCGCGCGGTGCCCGGTGCCGTGCAGCACCGCCGGCCAGAACAGGCCGTGGAAGTTGACGATGTCCTTGCCGATGAAGTGGTGCAGTTCGGTGGCGGTGCCGGCGGCCAGGTGCGGCTCGAACGCTTCGCCCAGGCTCGCGCACAGGGTCTGGAAGCTGCTCAGGTAGCCGATCGGCGCGTCCAGCCACACGTAGAAATACTTGCCCGGCTGGCCGGGAATCTGGAAGCCGAAGTACGGCGCATCGCGGGAGATGTCCCAGGCGCGCAGGCCGCCTTCGCTGTCCAGCCATTCCATCAGCTTGGCCTTGACCCCGGGCAGGGCCACGTCGCCGGCCAGCCACTGCCGCAGGAAGCCGTCGAAGCGGCCGACCTCGAAGAAGAAGTGCTCCGAATCGCGCAGCTCCGGCGTGGCGCCGGAGATCACCGACTTGGGCTCCTTCAGCTCGGTCGGGGAATAGGTGGCGCCGCAGACCTCGCAGTTGTCGCCGTACTGGTCGGCGCTGCCGCAGTTCGGGCAGATGCCCTTGATGTAGCGGTCGGGCAGGAACATGCCCTTGGCCGGGTCGTAGAACTGCGCCACCGAGCGCCGCGCGATGTGGCCGCCGGCGTCGAGCTTGGCGTAGAACGCCTCGGTCAGGGCGCGGTTGGCGTCCGAGTTGGTCGAGTCGTAATGGTCGAAGGCCACACCGAACGCGGCGAAATCGCGCTCGTGGCTGGCCTGGATGGCGGCGATGAAGCTCTCCGGGGTGACCCCGGCCTTCTCGGCGGCAAGCATGATCGGCGTGCCGTGGGTGTCGTCGGCGCACACGAACCAGGTGCGGTCGCCGCGCAGCCGCCGCGCGCGCACCCAGATGTCGGCCTGGATATAGCCGACCAGATGCCCCAGATGCAGCGGTCCGTTGGCATAGGGCAGGGCGGTGGTGACGAGAGCGGTGGTCATGGCGGCCAGCGTTTCTGGGGGCCGGGGATTATTGCATGGAGCTGGGAATGGGGAATCGGGAATGGGGAATCGCAAGAGCGCCGCCCGCGAGCTGATGGCCACGAAAAAGGCGCCTTTGCAGGCGCCTTGTCGGAGTGGGGTGGGATCAGGCCGGCAGATGCCGCTTTTAACGATTCCCGATTCTCCACTCCCGATTCCCGGCTTCCGTCACTCCCTGATCCAGGTCTGCGTCCGCCCCAGCGCCTCGATGCCGATGTAGCCGCGCATCTGCAGCTTCTTGCCGCCGTCGGTCAGGGTGATCTTGGCCTTGTAGGTCTTGCCCTTGGCCGGGTCCAGCACCGAGCCGCCGTCCCACACCGCGGTGCCGTCGGGCTTGAGACCCCACAGGATGGTCATGCCCTTGATCGGCTTGCCCTTGCGCTCGCCGTCGCACTTGTCGCACATCGGGTTGGGGCCGTGGTTGGACTGCAGGATCTCGACCACCTTGCCGCTCAGTGTGCCGTTGGCGGCCTGTTCGATCTGCACGATCGACTTGGGCTTGCCGGTTTCGTCGTCGATGGTCTGCCAGCGGCCGACCGGCGAGGTGTCGGCGGCGTGCGCCATGAATGCCGCCGCGCTCAGCGGCAGGGCCAGCATCAGGGTCTTGAAGGTCGTGCGCATGTTCCCCTCCCGAGGGATGTCCGGTGCGGCCGGCGCGATGCCGGCCTGATCCGACTGTATACCCAAGCGTATGGTGCTGGGAATCCGCACTGCGGCATGCGGTTCAGCGTGGCCGGCGGTGGGCGTTCAGCCGCTTTCGTACAGTTCCAGCGGCAGGTCGTCGGGATCGGCGAAGAAGGTGAAGCGGCGGCCGGTGTACTCGTCCACACGGATCGGTTCGACCTCCACGCCGTGCGCCTGCAGGTGCGCGACGGCGGCGTCCAGGTCGCGCACGCGCAGCGCCAGGTGGCGCAGCCCACAGGCTTCCGGGCGGCTCGGTCGCGGCGGTGGCGCGGGGAACGAGAACAGTTCGAGCTGGCTGCCGTCGGGCAGGGCCAGGTCCAGCTTCCAGGAGTCGCGGGTTTCGCGATACACCTCGGCGATCACCGGCAGGCCGAGGAGGCGGCAATAGAAGTCCTTGGAGCGCGCGTAGTCGGAGGCGATGATCGCCACGTGGTGCAGGCCATCGAGGGTCAGGCTCATCGGCACAGCGTCTGTCCGAATTGCAGCAGATGGCCGTCCGCATCGTGGATCGCGAACTCGCGCATGCCGTAGTCGAAGTCTTGCAACGGATAGACGATGCGCCCATGCGGATGCAGCCGCTGCCACCAGGCATCGACCTCGTCGGTGCGGAAGTACAGCGAGCAGGCGACATCGGAGACGGTTGCATCGTCCTCCGACAGTCGCGTGGCCAGCATCAGTGCCAGCGGGCCGTGCCGCAGCGACACCCAGCCCGCCGCCACCGTGCCGCTGTCGAGGCGAAACGCCAGCGTTTCGGTGTAGAACGCCAATGCCCTGGTCAGGTTGGCACAGCGCAGCATCGGTGTCAGCGTAGTGAAGGTCATGCGCTGAGTCGGGGCGAGCGAAACGGGGCAATCCATGGGAGAAGCATAGCGCAGCGGTGCGGCCGCACCGGTGCGCGTGCCGTCTGCGACACTGCGCATTCCATCGCTGCGAGGCCGTGCCATGCCGCACAACCCGCTTGCCGCGCTGCTGGCCGAGGACCGGTGCCTGGTGCTCGACGGCGCGCTGGCCACCGAACTGGAGCGTCGCGGCTGCGATCTGCGCGATCCGCTGTGGTCGGCGAAGATCCTGCTGGAACAACCGGACCTGATCCGCGAGGTGCACCAGGACTATTTCGCCGCCGGTGCGCAGTGCGCGATCACCGCCAGCTACCAGGCCACGCCGCAGGGGTATGCCGCACGCGGGATCGACCTCGTGCAAGCGCATCGCTTGATCGCACGCAGCGTCGAACTGGCGCAGCAGGCACGGCAGGCGCATCTCGCGCGGCATCCGCAGGCGGATGCCTTGCTGGTCGCCGGCTCGGTCGGTCCGTATGGCGCCTACTTGGCCGACGGGTCCGAATACCGTGGCGACTACACGTTGCCGCAGGCGGCATTGCGGGACTTCCACCGCCCGCGCATCGCCGCGTTGATGGAAGCCGGCGTGGATCTGCTGGCCTGCGAGACGCAGCCGTCATTGGCGGAAATGGTGGCATTGCTGCAGGTGCTGGAGGAGTTTCCTGGGGTTGTCGCCTGGTTCGCCTGCACCCTGCGCGATGCCACGCATCTCAGCGACGGCACGCCGTTGCGCGAGGTGGTGGCGTTGCTCGACGGCCATCCGCAGGTGGTCGCGCTCGGCGTCAACTGCGTCGCGCCGTCGCTGGCCACTGCGGCGTTGCGTCATCTGGCGACGCTGACGCGGTTGCCGCTGGTGGTGTATCCGAACGCGGGCGAGCGCTACGACGCCGAGCGCAAATGCTGGCAGGCCGACAGCGCCGATGCCGGCGCCCTGGTCGACCACCTCGCCGCCTGGCGTGCGGCCGGCGCCCGCCTGATCGGCGGCTGCTGCCGCACCACCCCGCAGGACATCGCGCAGCTGGCGCGGCGTCTGGCATCGTCTTAGAGAGGGCGGGTCGCCTTGCACGCGACGGCGCGATGCCTTCGCCGTCGGTTTTCAGTGGGTGTCGGCGCTGATCGATCGCCTTGGCCGTTTGTGGGAGGGACTTCAGTCCCGACGCCCTTCACTACAACGCGTCGGGACTGAAGTCCCTCCCACAATGGGTTCGTGCGCGCTCATGTCCTGGTGGAACTGGCGTGCTATCTGCCTCCGTGCGGCGGCTGCTTTCCCGTAGGGGCGGCTTCAGCCGCGACCGGGCTTCACCAGCACGGCCCCATTGCGGCTGAAGCCGCTCCTGCGACGATCCCGCGACGCCTCAGGTCGCATGTTCCGCGGGAGGAGCGGCTTCCCGCTCACCCCTTCTTCTTGCTCGCCACCCAGCGCTCGATCTTTTCCTGCAGCACGTTCAGCGGTACCGAGCCATCCTTCAGCACTTCGGCGTGGAACTCGCGGATATCGAACTTGTCGCCGAGTTGCGCGCGCGCGTAGTCGCGCAGTTGCATGATCTTCATCTCGCCGATCTTGTAGGACAGCGCCTGGCCGGGGATGGCCATGTAGCGCTCGGCCTCGGCTTCGGCGTCGGTGCGGCTGGTGGCCGAGTTCTGCAGCATGTAGTCGATCACCTGCTCGCGGGTCCAGCCCTTGCTGTGCAGGCCGGTGTCCACCACCAGGCGGATCGCGCGCCACAGCTCGTTCTGCAGGTAGCCGAAATAGTTGTAGGGATCCTGGTACAGGCCCAGGTCCTTGCCCAGCGATTCGGCGTACAGACCCCAGCCTTCGATGAAGGCGGTCTCGCCGCCGAAGCGGCGGAACTTGGGCAGGTTGGTCAGCTCCTGCTGCAGGCCGAGCTGGAAGTGGTGGCCGGGAATGGCCTCGTGCAGGTACAGGTCTTCCGCATCCCAGGTTTTGCGGCTGGGCAGGTCGTAGGTGTTGACGTAGAAGATGCCGGGGCGGCCGTCCTCGCTGGGACGCATGTACGAGCCGCTGGCGGCCGACTGCGCGCGGTACGGCTCCACCGGGCGGATCTCGAACGCGGCCTTGGGCTTGAGCGAGAACATGCGCGGCACCGCCGCGTCGACCCGGCCTTCCAGGCCGCGGTAGTAGCTCAGCAGCTCGTCCTCGCTCTTGAAGGTGAAGCGCTTGTCGGTCTGCATGAACTTGAAGAACTTCTGCATCGAGCCGCGGAAGCGCACCTGCTTCATCACCGCCTGGATCTGGCCCTGGATGCGCGCCACCTCGTCCAGGCCGATCTGGTGGATCTGGGCGGGGGTCAGGTCGGTGGTGGTGCTCTGGCGCACGTTCCAGGCGTACCAGGCATCGCCGCCGGGCAGGGCGCCGATGCCGGCGGTATTGCGCGTGGCCGGCAGATATTCGGTGGCGATGAAGCCGCGCAGCGCGCGGTAGGCCGGCATGATCCGGTACTCGATCATGCGCTTGTATTCGGCGGTGATGCGCTGCTTCTCGGCCTCCGGAATGTCCGCCGGCAGGTTGCGCACCGGGCCCCAGAACAGGCTCTCCTCGGCGGTGGGCTTGATGATCGCATCGAGCTGCGGCAGCACCTTCTCCATCAACGCGCGCGGCTGCACCACGCCGGCCTTCATGCCTTCGCGCATGTTGGCGATGGCCTGGTCGAACAGCGCCGGGATGCCGAGCGCGCGCCGCGACCAGTTGTCGTAATCCTTGACCGTGCGGAACGGCTGCGCGCCGGTGCCGGAGCCGAGCATCACCATGATGCTGCCGACGTTGTAGAACTGGTTCACCGGCTGCATCCAGCTCGGGTACTTCTCCGCCTCCAGCGCGTTGCGCGCGTCGCCGACGAAGATCTCGTAGCTGAGCAGGTCCTGGCCGCTGAGGCCGTCCTTGCCGATCGCCTCGGCCTTGCCCAGCCACTCCACGGTGAAGTCGTGCGACTGCTGGCGGAACGCAGCCGAGAGGAAGTTCGGCAACTGGTCGTTGTAGCGGCTGTCGCCCTGGAAGGTCGCCTGCAGCGGATTGAGCTTGAGCGAGGCTTCCCAGTAGTCGTCGTACAGCCGGTTCAGCTGTTGCGCCTTGGTCAGCACCACCGGGGCCGGCGCCGGCCGCGCCTTGCGGGCCTTGCTCGCCTTGGCGCGGGTCTGCGCGGTGGTCTGCTTGGTGGTCTTCTTCTTGGCCGCGTCCGCCGGGGCCGCCAGCGACAGGCTCAGGGCGGTGGCGATGGCCAGGGACAGCAGGCGGGAAAAGCGGGGCGGCATTGCGGGCTCCAACGACAAGCGAGCGGGGAGCTTGCCCGATCCGCACCGCCGAGGCCACCCATGGCCGCTGCCTGCGGGCGCCCACCGCCCTGTCGCGGGCGGGCGCCGTGTCGCGACGGGCCAGGCGGCAGCGGCCTCTGCGGCGCTGCACGATGGCCGCGCGCAAGCGCGTGCGGTGCGCTCGCGCGTGTGCCGGCGTTCAGTCGGCGGCGGCTTCCTCGCGCAATTGTTCGGCGCGTTCGGGGGGCAGATAGTCGGTGATCAGCCGCCGCATCAGGTACAGCAGCGGGATCAGCAGCACCGCCAGCAGCATCTTGCAGATGTAGTTCAGCGTGCTCACCGCCAGGAACAGCTGCATCGACCAGTGCTGCGGGCCGAGCACGAAGGCGATGTAGATCACCACGAAGCTGTCGATCAGCTGCGAGACCGCGGTGGAGCCGGTGGCGCGCAGCCACACGTGCTTCTCCCCGGTCACGTTGCGGATGCGGTGGAACACCGCCACGTCGATCAGCTGGCCGGCCATGAATGCGACCAGCGAGCCGGCGATGGTCCACATGCCCTGGCCGAACACCGCGGCGAACGCGGCCTGGTAGTCGGGCACGCCCTGGTGTTGCGCCGCGGTGACCCAGAAGCCGGCTGGGGCCAGCGCGATCGCGGCGAAGGCGAACAGGAAGCCGTAGCCGATCAGCCCCACCGCCAGCCAGGAGATGAAGCGCACGCCGCGGCGGCCGAAGAACTCGTTGATGGTGTCGGTGAGGATGAACACCAGCGGCCACAGCAGGGTACCGGCGGTGAAGTTCATCGAGCCCGTCTGCCCGAACAGGTTCCAGTTCAGCGGCGCGATGCCCAGGGTGTCTTCCAGGGCGAAGATCTTGACCCCGATGAACTCGGCCAGCGCGGCGTTGACGCAGAAGAACGCCGCCAGGGCGATGAACAGCCGGACCGCGCGATCGTCGAGCGTGCCGCGGCGCATCGGCGTCAGCGGTCCACGGTGCGGGTGAAGGGCACGCTCTCCGGCGACACCGCGCCGCCGGAGATGATGAAGCTCATGGCCTGGTCCACGCTCCAGTCGGTGGGCGTGAGCAGTTCCACCGGCACGATTTCCAGGTAGCCGGAGGTCGGGTTGGGCGTGGTCGGCACGTACACCGCGGCCAGCTCGCGGCCGGTGCCGTGTTCCTTGATCACCCGCGTGACCAGGCCCACCGACTTCATGTCCCGGTGCGGGAAGTCGATCAGCACCACGCGCTGGGTGCTGCCGGGCTGGGTCTGCAGGATGTCCACCAGCTTGCGCACGCTGTCGTAGACCACGCTGGCCAGCGGGATGCGGCGCATCACGGCCTCGAACCAGCGCAGCAGGCGCTGGCCGATCATGCGCCGGCTGAGGATGCCGACCAGCAGGATCACCGCCAGGGTGGCGATCAGGGCGATGGTGTTCTGCACCCATTGCGCGGTGGCCCAGCCCAGCTCGCGCGGGAACGAGGCGGCGATGCGCACCGACAGCGGCACCACCCAGGGGCTGCTGATGCCCGAGAGCAGCACGAACACGAACTTGACCACCACCCAGGTCAGCCAGATCGGCAACAGGGTCAGCAGGCCGGTGAAGAACAGCCGTTGCAGGGACGGGCGGGGGGCGGGAGCGGAGAGATCGGGCGACATCCGCGTAGTGTAGCGGCGCGTGATGGCCGTTGGTGCGGCGCCGCATGGTCTCGTGGCGCGGCCGTGCAGCTGCGATTGGGCCGGGGCCCGCCCATGCGGCCCGCCTCGCGACGCCGCGCACGCTGACGTCGCGGTCGGTATCGCATGCGATGTGTACCCGCCTGCGTGCGCAGAGGCGGCGCCGGCCTTGGCGAACCCGCGGGCGGCAGGCGCGCTAACGCGGCGGCTTGCGCTTGACGTACAGCTGCTTGCGCGTCCGCGCCACCACCTCGCCCTGGGCGTCGACGACGTCGGTCTCGAACCAGCGCAGATGCTTGTCGCCGCTGGCGGTGGCCGCGCGCAGTTCGTCCAGCAGCGCCTGGTCCAGATCGAACCGCGCGCTGACCGTGCCGCGCCCCGGGCGCACGAACTCGATGCTGCCGGCCTTGTCCCAGACGTAGTAGTCGCGCCCCAGGTTCTGCATGGTCAGCAGCATCCAGAACGGATCGGTCATGGCGAACAGGCTGCCGCCGAAATGGGTGCCCACGTAGTTGCGGTTCCACGGACGCATGCGCAGTTCGACGCGGGCGTGGCGGTAGTCCGCGCTCAGTTCGGTCACATGGATGCCGGCGCACAGGAACGGCGGCCACAGGTTCAGGCCCAGGCGGAACAGCGATGGCTTCATTGCGCGGCAGTGGGTGGATCGGAGTGCGGCAGGTTACCAGACGCATGCGTATGGTGTGCTGGTGTCGCGTCGCTGAGCGCGTAGCCGTCGCGTCCGTCGCGCTTGACCCGGTACAGCGCCGCGTCGGCGGATTCGAAGAACGCGCGCTCCGACGTGAGCGCTGTCGCGGTGGCGCTGTGCACGCCCAGGCTGGCGGTGATGGCGACGCTGCCGTTCGGCGCGCGCAGCGACAGCCCGCGGATCTCCTCGACCAGCGCCGCGGCGATGCGGCTGGCATCGGCGGCATCGGTGGCGGGCAGGATCATGGCGAACTCGTCGCCGCCAAAGCGCGCGGCGACCTCGCGCGGATGTCGCGCATGCCGCGCCACCGCGGCGGCCACCAGCTTCAGCGCGCGGTCGCCGGTGCGATGGCCCAGGGTGTCGTTGTAGCGCTTGAAATGATCCACATCGACGATGATCAGCGTCAGCGGCCGGCCGCTGCGCCGCGCCTCGTCCAGCGCTTGGGCGAACGCCTGTTCGAAGCCGTGGCGGTTCACCAGACCGGTCAGAGCGTCGCGATGCGCCTGGCGGCGCCAGCGTGCCGCGTGCAGGCAGAACTGACCGGCGGCGACGATGGCCAGGGCGAGCAGGGCCGCTCCTGGCGCGAACCAGCGGCTGCCGAGCAGCAGCCACAGCAGGCTGCCGCCGGCGACCACCGCCATGCTCGCCAGCGGCACCAGCCAGCGCCGTCGGCGCCCACCGGCGCACTGCGTGCCCAGGCAGGCCAGCAGCACCAGCAGCGTGGACCCGGCCACCTGGGCAGTGCGCGACGACGGCAGGATCGGGTCGCCGCGCAACAGCATCGCCGCGACGTTGGCCTGGTATTCGGGCGCGCTCATCCAGCGCGCATCGGACATCGGCGTCATCACCCGCTGCCCCAGACCGGTGGCGGTGACGCCGACGATCGCCAGGCGTCCGCGCAGCGACTGCAGCGGAATCCGGCCCTGCACGACGTCGACGTAGGACACCTGCGCGAACGCTGCCGACGGCGCGGCGAAACGCAGGCCGACGTAGTCCGCGCGATGCCAGGCATAGGGTGCGTCGGTGGTGGCCGGCGCCGGCGGCAGCGCGCGGCCGGTGAGGGCCGCGGCCAGTGCCGGCCAGTGCGCACTGCCGAGCCCGGCGCGCAGGTAGACGCCGCGCGCGATGCCGTCGGCATCGACGGCGAGGTCGGTGTGCGCCAGCGCCGCCGCGGCGGTGGCGATGGCGGGGATCGGCAGCAGCTCCTGCGGCATGTCCGCACCGCTGGCGCTGCCGATCACCGGCAGCACGGTGCGGCCATTGCGCCGCAGCGCCGCGGCCAGGCGCGCATCGTCGTCGGCGTGTTGCAGGTCGGGTTCGCTGAACAGCAGATCCAGCGCCACCCGCTCGGTGCCCGCTGCGCTGAGCCGGTCGAGCAGGCGCGCGTGCAGGTCGCGTCGCCATGGCCACTGGCCCAGTGCCTGCAGGCTGCGGTCGTCGATGGCGATCAGCAGCATGCGCGGATCGGCCGGACGCGGCGCCTGCGCGATTGCCGCGTCGTACAGCGCGTTGTCCAGTCGCCCGGTGACATCGCCCAGGCTCAGTGCCGCGGCCAGTGCGGCTGCGACGAGCGCCACCAGCACGTGTCGCAGCAGCGTGGCGTTCACAACGCCAGCCACAGCAGCAGCGCGCCGCCGGCCGTGCCGAGCTTGCAGTAGCGGCAGGGCAGGTCCAGCGTCTGCGGCGTCGAGAACGGCGCGGCCTCGCCGTCGGCGTCCAGGGTCTGGATACGCACGTACCAGGTGCCGCGGCGCGGCCGCGGCAGCGCGACCTGCGGCTGGGTCACGGTGCGTTCGAGCAGGCCGCGGCGGAACGCGGGATCGCGCGCCAGCTGCACCCGGTAATGGTGCGCGTCCGGATCCGGCTGCCAGCGCAGGGTCAGCGTGCTGCGCTCGGCCTGCGCCGGCGCCAGGCCGGGATCGACCGGCGTATCGCTGAGATGCAGCGTCAGCGCCTGCCCGAACGGGCCTTGCCGGCCTTGCGCATCGCGCGAGGCGAGGCGCCAGAAGTAGGTGCCGGGCGGCAGGGGCTGCGGCGCGCGCAGATGGGTCGCGTCGGTCTGCTGCTCCAGCAGCAGGTCCTGGAACTGCGCATCGCGCGCCACTTGCAGCACGCTGCTGGTCGCCTCCGGGTTGCGGGTCCAGACGAAGCGCGGCCGCGCGATGCGCAGTTGCTGCTCGTGCAGCGGCTGCACGGTCAGCGGCGGCAGCGGCGTGGCCGAGACCTGCAGCGGCTGCTCGGCGTCCTCGCCTTCCACGCCGGTGGCGGTGACGCCACGCAGCAGCAGCCGCAGGTCGCCGGCCGGCAGCGCGTCCAGCGCCAGTGCGGTGGCCTCGGTTTCCTGGGCGAAGCGCAGCACCTCGCGTTGCTGCGCGTCCACCGCCTCGAGGCGGTAGTGGCTGGCGCCGGCCAGCGGCGCCCAGGCGAGCAGGTAGGGCGGACGCTGCAGGCGACTGTGCGCCAGGTCCAGGATCGGCGCCGGCAGCAGCGCTTCCTGCCGCGGCGCCGACCCGGTGGCGACCCGCGCCGCCTCGCCTGGCTGCAGCAGGCGCTGGCCGCCCTGGCCGGCGACGCGCACCGCGCCCTGCAGCACCTCGGTGCTGGCGAACGCGCTGTCGCTGCCGGTGCCGACCCGGAAGCGGGTGCCGCGCACGCTGCTGGTGCTGGACGGGGTCTGGATGATGTAGCGCGAGGCGGGGCCGGTGGCGGGGATGACGTCGTTGCTGGTGCGACCCTTCTCCAGCCGCACCCGCGTATCGACCATGCCGGTGGCGCCGTAGCGGACGAGCTGGTCGAAGCGCACCAGGCTGTTCTCACGCACCTGCATGCGCGAGCCGTCGGCGAACTGCACGGTCGCGCTGGCATCGGCACCGGTCTGCAGGGCGCTGCCGATCGGCAGCGGCATGCCTTGCTGCGCCGAGAGCGTCGCCTTGTCGGCGGTCTGCACGCTGATCTGTCCACGCAGGGCGACCAGCCGCGCCGGCGCCGGTTGCACGCGCAGCCAGGCGATCGGAAACCGCAGGCGCGATCCCGGCACCAGCCGCTGCGGATCGGCGACCTGGTTGTGCTGGCCCAACCGCGCCCAGTCCATGCCCGGGCGCAGATACAGCCGGCCGAGATCCCAGAGCGTATCGCCGGGGCGCACCCGGTAGTGCCAGTCCTGCGCCATCGCAGTGGGGGCGAGCAGCAGGCCAATCCAGCACAGCAGGCCGACCAGTCTGCGTGCGCCTGCCCACGAGGTGCGGGTGGGCGAGGCCATGCGGCGATCGAACTGGTTCACGGCATACATCCGGCAAAAGACCAGGCCGGCGCTGCCTGCGGGGCTGCAGGCGGCGTTCGTCCCTGATCGCGGCATCCTGGGGTCAGGCCGGGTCGCGTCCGTCCGTCCGTCGCAGCGGCTGGAGACGCCGTAGTCAGCCGCTGGACCTGAGATTGTAATCTCAGAACAACAGGGCGGACATCTTCCGACGGTACTGCCCGACCAGATCCTCGTCCTCGATCACCCGGAACGCATCGATCAGCGCCTTCTTCGGCAGGCCGTCCTCGAACGTGCGGTCCTGGCGCAGCATCTCCAGGAACTGTTCCAGCGCAGCCGCGTCGTCGCCGCCGACAAGGTGGCGCACGCCCAGCAGGTAGCGCGCCTTGAGATCGGCCGGATCCTGCGCCAGCGTGGCCTGCAGGGTCTCCAGCGGCGGGGCGGCCTGCAGCGCGCCGACGAAGCCCAGTCGCGCCCGTGCCCGCACCGCGCGCTCGTCGGTGGCGAGATTGGCCGGCAGTGCGTCGATCAGGGTCTCGGCCTCGGCGGCGGCGCCGACCTTGACCAGGGCCAGGGCCAGATCCAGCTTCAGTTCGTCCTTGTCCGGCTCGGCCGCCACCGCCTCGCGCAGGCGCTGTACCTCGGCCTGCGGATCCAGCGGCGCCGCCGGCACGTCCTCGGCCGGTTCCTGCGCCGCCAGCGGCGCGATCCCGTGCTGGGTCAGGAACTCGCGCAACTGGCCCTCCGGCAGGGCGCCGGGGAAGCCGTCGACCAGTTGCCCGCCCTTGACCAGGAATACCGTCGGCACCGAGCGGATCTGGAACGCCGCCGCGATCTGCTGCTCCTTGTCCACGTCGACCTTGGCCAGCACGAAGCCGCCGTTGTACTCGGCCGCCAGCTTTTCCAGGATCGGGCTCAGGGTCTTGCACGGGCCGCACCAGGGCGCCCAGAAGTCCACCAGCACCGGGGTCTGCAGCGAGCGCTGCAGCACGTCGGCTTCGAAGGTCTCGGTCTTGGCGTCGAAAACGTGGGGCGTGTCGGACATGGGCAGTGTCATCGCAGGCGAGAGGACGCTCTGTATGGAGGCGTCGCGGCGCCGATGCAAGGGCGGCGGCGCCACGCCGCGCGTGCCGGCCGCGGCCGCAGCGGCGACAATGCCCGGCTGGAGGCGCCATGCCGGCGCGAAAGGACGGGAACGGATGGGCGAGGTGAGCGAACGGGTGCTGCGCTGGATCGGGCCGCTGCTGGCGGTGGCCGCGGTGGCGGCGATGCTGGGCTTCGGCGCGGTGCTGCCCGGCTATCTGCCGTGGTCGCATCCGCTGGCCCTGCTCGGCGCGCGCGGCATCCCGCACGCCTGGGCGTTCAACCTGTTGGCATTCGTGTTGCCCGGGGGCCTGGCGATGGCGCTGGCGCTGCGGCTGCTGCGCCGCGCCGGCCTCCACGCGCCCTGGTCGTTGCGCGTTGGTGGGCAGTTGCTGCTGTTGGCCGGCCTAGCTTTCGCCGGCATGGGCCTGCTGCCGCTGGATCCGACCGACCTGGACGCGCGCGCGACCCAGTTGCATGCCAGCGCGTGGTTGCTGTGGGTGGTGGCCCTGGTGGCGGCCGCGGCCCTGCTGGGGCTGGGCGCGCGCCGCGATCCGACCGCGCGCGGCTGGGCCGCGCTGGCGTTGGCGATTGCGCTGCTGGTGACGCTGGGCGCGTTCGCGCTGGATCGGCTGCTGTCGCCGGCGCTGGCGCAGCGGCTGGTGTTCCTGCTGTGGTGGGGCTGGCTGGCGTTGCTGGCCTGGTGGCCGGGGCCAACGAGGGTCCCGCACCGCGGCTGACCCGGTCGGGCTTGCGCAGTCGGCCTTCGAGGCGGGCTGCCGCAGGACCGACGCCGGCGTGCGGCCCGGCGTCGCCAATCGCGTTGCAGCCGCGGTTCCGGCGCCTGCCAGGCGCCGCCGCGGCGTCCCGCGCCGCTGCCGCCCGTCGCCGGGATTGGAGCGGCTTGCCGCGCTACGGTACCCTTGGCCGCTTTGTTGCCGCCTGGCCCTTGCCCGTTTCCATGTCCGCCGTCGAGCCCACCGCCTACGACCCGCAGCAGGTCGAATCCTCCGCCCAGCAGTTCTGGGACGCCACCCGCGCCTTCGAGGTCGACGAGACCTCCGACAAGCCCAAGTTCTACTGCCTGTCGATGCTGCCGTACCCATCCGGGGCGCTGCACATGGGCCACGTGCGCAACTACACCATCGGCGACGTGATCAGCCGCTACCAGCGCATGATCGGCAAGAACGTGCTGCAGCCGATGGGCTGGGACGCGTTCGGCCTGCCGGCCGAGAACGCGGCGATCAAAAACAAGACCGCGCCGGCGAAGTGGACCTACGCCAACATCGACCACATGCGCAGCCAGCTCAAGTCGCTGGGCTACGCCATCGACTGGTCGCGCGAGTTCGCCACCTGCCGGCCGGAGTACTACGTACACGAGCAGCGCATGTTCACCCGGCTGATGCGCAAGGGCCTGGCCTACCGCCGCAACGCGGTGGTGAACTGGGACCCGATCGACCAGACCGTGCTGGCCAACGAGCAGGTCATCGACGGCCGCGGCTGGCGCTCCGGCGCGCTGGTGGAAAAGCGCGAGATCCCGCAGTGGTTCCTGCGCATCACCGACTACGCGCAGGAACTGCTGGACGGCCTGGACCAGTTGCCGGGCTGGCCGGAGTCGGTCAAGACCATGCAGCGCAACTGGATCGGCCGCTCCGAGGGCCTGGAGATCCAGTTCGACGTGCGCGACGCCGACGGCAGCGCGCTGGACCCGCTGCGCGTGTTCACCACGCGCCCGGACACGCTGATGGGCGTGACCTTCGTGTCCATCGCCAGCGAGCATCCGCTGGCGTTGCACGCGGCCAAGTCCAATCCCGAGCTGGCCGCGCTGCTGGCCGAGCTGAAGCAGGGCGGCGTCTCCGAGGCCGAACTGGAAACCCAGGAAAAGCGCGGCATGGCCACCGGCCTGACCGCGGTGCACCCGATCAGCGGCGAGCAGGTGCCGGTGTGGGTCGCCAACTTCGTGCTGATGGGCTACGGCACCGGCGCGGTGATGGCGGTGCCCGGCCACGACCAGCGCGATTTCGAATTCGCCAGCAAGTACGCCCTGCCGATCCGCCAGGTGATCGCGCTGAAGGCGCCGAAGAACGACGACGAGCGCAGCTACGACCCGAGCCGCTGGCAGGACTGGTACGGCGACAAGACCCGCGAACTGGAACTGGTCAATTCCGCCGAGTTCGACGGGCTGGACTTCCAGGGCGCGTTCGAGGCGCTGGCCGAGCGCTTCGAGCGCAAGGGCCAGGGCCAGCGCCGGGTCAACTATCGCCTGCGCGACTGGGGCGTCAGCCGCCAGCGCTACTGGGGCTGCCCGATCCCGGTGATCTATTGCCAGAGCTGTGGCGCGGTGCCGGTGCCGGAAGACCAACTGCCGGTGCTGCTGCCGGAGAACGTCGCCCTGAGCGGCACCGGCTCGCCGCTGAAGACCGACCCGGAATGGCGCAAGACCACCTGCCCGCAGTGCGGCGCGGCGGCCGAGCGCGAGACCGACACCTTCGACACCTTCATGGAGTCGAGCTGGTACTACGCGCGCTACACCTCGCCCGGCGCCAAGGACATGGTCGACAAGCGCGGCAACTACTGGCTGCCGGTGGACCAGTACATCGGCGGCATCGAGCACGCGATCCTGCACCTGATGTACTTCCGCTTCTTCCACAAGCTGCTGCGCGACGCGCGCCTGGTGGACAGCGACGAGCCGGCGACCAACCTGCTGACCCAGGGCATGGTGATCGCCGAGACCTTCTACCGGCAGAACCCGGACGGTTCCAAGGACTGGATCAACCCGGCCGACGTGGACGTGCAGCGCGACGACAAGGCGCGGGTGATCGGCGCGGTGCACCGCGGCGACGGCCAGCCGGTGCTGATCGGCGGCACCGAGAAGATGTCCAAGTCCAAGAACAACGGCGTGGATCCGCAGGCGATGGTCGGCAAGTACGGCGCCGACACGGTGCGCCTGTTCTCGATGTTCGCCGCGCCGCCGGAGCAGTCGCTGGAGTGGAACGAGGCCGGCGTGGACGGCATGGCGCGGTTCCTGCGCCGGCTGTGGGCGCAGGTGCACAAGCATGTCGCCGACGGCGCCGCGCCGGCGCTGGATCCGGCCGCGCTGAATGCCGAGCACAAGGCGCTGCGGCGCAAGACCCACGAGACCATCGGCAAGGTCGCCGACGACTACGGCCGCCGCCACAGCTTCAACACCGCCATCGCCGCGGTGATGGAACTGACCAACGCGCTGGCCAAGTTCGACGACGCCGGCGATCAGGGCCGCGCGGTGCGCCAGGAAGCGCTGGAAGCGGCGGTGCTGCTGCTCAACCCCATCACCCCGCACGCCAGCCACGCGCTGTGGCAGGCGCTGGGCCATCCGGCGACGCTGTTGGAGGACGTGCCGTTCCCGCAGCCGGACCCGGCCGCGCTGGTACGCGACGCGGTGACCCTGGCGGTGCAGGTCAACGGCAAGCTGCGCGGCACCATCGAGGTCGGCGCCGACACCCCGCGCGAGCAGATCGAGGCGCTGGCCCAGGCCGAGCCGAATGCGGCCAAGTTCCTGGAAGGGCTGAGCATCCGCAAGATCATCATCGTCCCCGGCAAGATCGTGAACCTGGTGGCGGCGTGAGCCGGCGCGCCGCTGCGGCCGCGTCGCGGCCGTGCGGCGCGGCAGGTCTCAACCCGCGTTCACGCGGCGTACGGCAGGCTAGCCGCCTGTTGCCGCGCCCAGCCGGCTCCTCCAGACTGTGTCCATGACCCGACTCCTGCTCGCTCTCGTCTTCGCGGCGTCCCTGACCGCCTGCGGTTTCCACCTGCGCAACAAGCTGACCCTGCCGGCCGACACGCCGTCGGTGAAGGTGGTGTCCTCGGCGCCGTACAGCGAGCTGGCCAAGCTGCTCGAGCGCGGCCTGCGCGCGGCCGGCGCGCAGATCGCGCCCAAGGAGGTCAACACCGGTGTGGCCCGCCTGGAGGTGCTGTCCGAGCGCTGGGGCGATCTGCCGATCGCGCTCGACGCCGAAGGCCGCGCCCAGGAATACAGCCTGCGCTACGCGGCGATCTTCCTGTTCCGCCGCGCCGACGGCAGCGTGCTGGTGCCGCAGCAGGTGATCGAGCTGTCGCGCGACTACGTCTCCCCGCCGACCGACGCCACCGGTACCTCCACCGAGCGCGAGATCCTGGCCGACGAACTGCGCCGCGAGATGTCGGCCTCGATGCTGCGCCGGATCGACAGCGTGGTGCGCGCGCAGGTGCGCGACGGCAAGGACGTCAACGCCGCGCCGCCGTCGACCGACGGCACGCCGGTGGAAGGCAAGCCGGCCGACGGTACCCCGGCCGCAGGCAAGCCGGCGACCACGCCGCAGCCTTGAGCCTCGCCCTGCTGCCTTCGCCGCCGCGCACGGCGGCCACGCCGTTCGCTGCCGGCGCATGGCGTTCGCCGTATGTGCCTGCAGCAGCGTAGGCTGTCGCCATGGAACTGCGTCCCGAACAACTCGCCACCCAGCCGGCGTCGCAGCCGCTGCAGCCGGTCTATCTGATCGCCGGTCCGGAAACCCTGCGCGTGCTCGAAGCCGCCGATGCGGTGCGCGCCCGCGCGCGCGCCGCCGGCATCGGCGAGCGCGAGGTGTTCGATGCCGATGGTCGCGATTTCGACTGGGGCCAGCTGTATTCCAGCTTCAATGCGCCCAGCCTGTTCAGCGCGCAACGCCTGATCGAGCTGCGCCTGCCCAGCGGCAAGCCCGGCAAGGAGGGCGGCGAGGTCATCAGTGCGTTCTGCGCCGATCCGCCGCCGGACGTGGTGCTGCTGATCACCTGCAACGAATGGAGCAAGGCGCACCAGGGCAAGTGGGCCGACGCGGTCGCGCGCATCGGCACCATCGCCGTGGCCTGGGCGATCAAGCCGCACGAACTGGGCGACTGGATCGAGCGGCGCCTGCGCAGCAAGGGCCTGCGCGCCGACGCCGGCGCGGTGCAGCGCCTGGCCGAACGGGTGGAAGGCAACCTGCTGGCGGCGGCGCAGGAGATCGACAAGCTGGCGCTGCTGGCCGACGGCCAGGGGCTGGACGTGGCGGCGATGGAGTCGCTGGTCGCCGATGCCGCCCGCTACGACGTGTTCCGCCTGGCCGAGGCCACGCTCGGCGGGCAGGCGCCAGCAGTGCGGCGCATGCTCGCCGGCCTGCGCGCCGAGGGCGAGGCGGTGGCCGCGCTGCTGCCGATCCTGATCAAGGAGCTGCTGCGCACCGCCGCCCTGGCCAAGGTGCAGGCCGCCGGCGGCAACCTGGCGGCGGAAATGAAGGGGCAGGGCATCTGGGAGTCGCGGCAGGCGCCGTTCAAGCGCGCGCTGCAGCGCCACGCCGAACCGCGCCGCTGGGAACGTTTCGCCGCCGAGGCCGGCCGCATCGACCGCATCGCCAAGGGCCGCGCCGACGGCGATGCCTGGATCGCCCTGGAACGCCTGCTGCTGGCGATCGCCGAGGCGCGGGCGGTGCGGTTGTTGGTGGTATGAGCGCCGGGAGTCGGGAATCGGGAATCGGGAATGGGAACAGCGGCGCTGCGGTTCCGCCAGAGACCCCGCAGCCCGCGGCTGTTGCTTCTTCCCCATTCCCCATTCCCCATTCCCCACCACTGCATCTGATCTACGGCGGCACCTTCGATCCCATCCACAACGGCCACCTGGCGATCGCGCGGGCGGCGCGGGAGGCGTTCGGGGTGCCGGTGCGGCTGATGCCGGCGGCCGATCCGCCGCATCGCCCGGCGCCCGGCGCCGATGCGCAGCAGCGTTGCGCGATGCTGGCATTGGCCATCGCCGACACGCCGGGGCTGGTCCTGGACCTGCACGAAGTGCGCCGTGCGCAGGCCCGACCCGGTGTGGCGTCCTACAGTATCGACACGGTGCGCGAGCTGCGCGCCGAGCTCGGCGCCGACGCGCCGCTGGCGCTGCTGATCGGCAGCGACAGCTTCGTCGGCTTCAACGGCTGGCGCGAGTGGCCGGCGCTGCTCGAGGCCGCGCACCTGATCGTCGCCGACCGCGCCGGCAGCGGCTGGGAGCGGGCGGTGCCGGCGGAACTGGCGCAGGCGGTGGCCGGACGCTGGGCCGACACGCCGCAGGCGCTGGCCCGTGCGCCGGGCGGCCGCCTGTGGTGCCTGCGGCAGCCGCTGCGCAGCGAATCGGCCAGCCTGGTGCGCGCGCGCATCGCCGCCGGCGAGGACTGGGCGGCCTTGCTGCCGGCACCAGTGGCGGCCTATATCCGCGACCATGCGCTGTATGCGTCCGGTGCCGCCGCCTCTGGCTGAATACGCGCCCTGCCGGGGTCGCCTATAATTCGCCCCATTCCATCGAGTTCGCCGCTTTGTCCAGTCAAGCCCACGTCATCAAGACCCAAGTCCCCAATCCGCCGCCGCCGCTGCCGGTCCTGCTCGCCCACGTCCGCGAGGCAGTCGAGGAACTCAAGGCCAAGGACGTGGCGGAAATCGACGTGCGCGGCAAGTCCAGCGTCACCGACTACCTGGTCATCGTTTCGGGCACCTCCACCCGCCACGTCAAGTCGATCGCCGACGAAGTCATCAAGTACGCCAAGCGCCTGGATGTCATGCCGCTGGGCGTGGAAGGCGAGCGCGAGGCCGAGTGGGTACTGGTCGATCTCGGCGACGTGGTGGTGCACGTGATGCTGCCGCGGGTGCGCGAGTTCTATGCGCTGGAGCGGCTGTGGACGGTCGGCGACCAGCCGCCGGGCGACGACGACGACTCGGCACGCGATGCCTAAGCGGCGCAATCCCGCGCGCAGCGTCGGCACCGAGGCGTTGCCGGTCAGCAAGCGTGTCGGCGCGACCGAATCGACACCCGCGACGCCGGCACGCAAGCGCTTCGACTCCCTGGTCAGGCGTCTGGAGCGCGCCCGTGCGCAGTTGCATGCGTGGCAGGACGCGCTGCCGCGCTGGGAGCAGCGTTTCCACGAGCAGGTCGATCCCTTGCTGCAGGAGCGCGATGCGGCGCAGGTACAGTTGTTGCGGGAACTGGACGCAGCGCATGCCACCTTCAAGTTGAGCAAGCGCGATCGCGCCGATCTGTCCGAGCTCATTTGCGAGTTGGCTGCGCTGTTGATCCGGGACGGCGACAACGATGGCCTGAAGGACATCTACGACCGGCATAGCCCCCTCGGATTCGACCAGGATCTGGCCGAATCCGAGGCATTGCTGACGTCGGTCATCGGTGAGGAATTCGGCCTGACCGAAGAGGAAATGGCGCATATCCACTCCCCCGAAGCGCTGTATGCGCAGATCCAGGAGCGGCTGCACGCACAGCAGGCGCATGCGGCCGGGCGCGCCCAGCAGCGCGACAAGCGCCGCCGTGCCGGTGCAGGCAAGGCCGCGCAGGTCGCCGCCGATCCGCAACAGACGCGTCGCGCGCTGTACCGCAATCTAGTCGCCGCATTGCATCCGGACCGCGAGCCCGATCCGCAGCAGCGCGAGCGCAAGACCGCCTTGATGCAGCGGCTCAACCAGGCGTATCAAAACGACGACCTGCTGGCACTGCTGGAACTGCAACTGGAAATCGGCCAGTTGGATCAGACCGGCATCGCGGCGATGGCCGAGGAGCGCATCCGTGACTACAACGACCTGTTCGCCGCGCAACTGCGGCAGGTCGAGCAGACATTGGCCGGACTGGTCGATGACTTCATGGGGCGTTACGGTCTTCAAGACGAGCGCGCGCCGCAGCCGCAGCGCCTGGATGCGCTGTTGGCGCAGATCAAGCGGCAGGTGCAGGAGGAGATCCGCTCCTGTGCCGACGATCGCGCTGCGGCGCGGCAGGCCGACACGCTGAAGCAATGGTTGAAGCGGGAGCGTGCCCGGCTGGCCGAGCAGGAACTGGACGACGCGATGTACGACGCCCTGCTGCTGGGCGAGCGTTGGTGATGCGCGCCTGCCGCGCGCAGCGATGAAGGCGCGCCTCATCGCCACCGGCGAGCGCGCCCCGGCCTGGGTGGCGCAGGGCTTCGCCGAGTACCGCAAGCGGCTCTCGCACTGGTTGCCGCTGGATCTGGTCGAGATCGAACCCGGCCTGCGCGGCAAGGGCCGCGATGCGCAGCGCGCGATCGAGGACGAAGGCCGCCGAGTCCTGGCGGCACTGCCGAAGAATGCGCTGGTGGTGGCGCTGGACGTGCCCGGCAAGCAACACAGTTCCGAGCAACTGGCGCAGCGCATGGAGCACTGGCGCGGACAGGGGCGCGATCTGGCGTTCCTGATCGGCGGTCCCGAAGGCCATTCGCCGGAGGTGCTGGCGGTCGCCAGCGAATCCTGGTCGCTGGGGCCGCTGACCCTGCCGCACATGCTGGTGCGGCTGGTGGTGGCCGAGCAGCTCTACCGCGCCGCGGCGATGTTGGCCAATCATCCTTACCATCGCGCCTGATCGCCTGATCGCCTGATCGCGGATCGCGTGCGCGTGGCGGCAATGCGTGCGTGATGCCGATGCTGGCGCACCGCTCAGGCAACAAAAAAAGCCCGGGCTTTCGCCCGGGCTTTTCGTTACGGCCTTGCGACGTTCGCGATCAGTTGAACGTGTACTTCGCACCCACCGTGAAGTAGCGGCCGATCGCACCGCTGAAGTGCAGCGGGTTGTAGTTGACCGCACCGTAGGTGGTCGGATCCAGCGGGGCGATCCGGTCGAACACGTTCTGCACCGACGCGTTCAGTTCGAACGCCTCGGTGATGTTCCAGCGGCCCGACAGATCGAAGGTGGTGAACGAGGCGATCTTCTTGACCGGCGTACCATCCGCATAACTGAACAGGTAGTCGCCGCCACGCTGACCAACGTTTTCCATCTTGGAAATGTAGTTCGCCACGCCGCTGACGCTCCACGGACCCTGGCGCCAGGTAGTGCCGAAGTTGATCCTGTCCTTCGGCGTGCCGACGCAGTTGGTCACGTCGCAGTTGCCATGGGTGCCGAGATAGTCGGCAGTACTGCCGGCATCGGTACGTTCGAACTTCAGCAGGTGGCTCCACTGCAGATCCATTTCCAACTCACCAGGCCCGATGTCGAAAGTCTGACGAATATCGGTATCGATGCCGCGGACCCGCGACGAGGAGGCGTTCACGTAAGCGGTGTTGACCGCCAGGATGCTGCCGGTCCCCGCAATGCCGTTGATCAGGTCGGTGTCGCGTACCACGTCGCCTGCTGCGATTGCCGCAGCGGTGTCGCTGGCGGCGATTTCGTTGGTGCGTTTGATTTCCCAGGCGTCAACCGTCAACGAGGTGCTGTGGGTTGGCTGCAGCACCAGGCCCACCGAGTAGCTCTTGGACTCTTCCGGCTTCAGTGCGGGGTTCGGGGTGGTGATGATTGCCACTGACCGCGCATTGCAGTTGGCGGGGGTGTTTTGCGCCGCGCAACGCATGGGATCCTTGGCATTGGAGAACGCGGCAAGGCCACCCTTGCCGTTCTCGGCCGGATTGGGTGCACGGAAGCCTTCGGCATAGGTGGCGCGTACCGCGATCCAGTCGGCCGGAGTCCACTTCACGCCCAGCTTCGGCGTGGCCTTGCCGTCGCCGCCATCGTATTTGTCGTAGCGCAGCGCCGCGGACAGTTCCAGTTGCTCCAGCACGGGCGCCGACAGTTCGACGTAGCCGGCATACACGTTCTGGACGCCGTCGTAGGCCGAATAGCCCAGGCCGATGATGTCGCCGACGTCCGTGTAGGTCTGCGGGGTCAGGCTGTTGCTCGTGCGGCGCCATTCGGTGCCGATTGCTAGGCCCAGCGGGCCGCCCTGCAGATCCATCAGGCTGCGCGAGACAGTGGCGTTGAACGAATCCAGGCTGGACTTGGCGCGCGCGCTGATAGTCGGCGAAATGTAGTCGTACAGCGCCTGCGAGTTGAGGTTGGCGTTGTCGCCGATGCGCCAGGTGCCGGCGGGGCAGGCCGGGTTGCCCAGCACGCAACGCACCGCGCTGTAGCGCAGGAAGCCGGTACGCGTGCTGGTCAGGTCGGTACCGGAGTGCAGGTAGCCGGTGTCGTAGCTCCAGTCGCCCCAGTTGCCCTTCACGCCGACCAGGACGCGGTTGAACTCGTTGTTGTTCTCGGTCACGCGCGGACCCACGTCCCAGGCGCTGTAGCGCACGCGCGCGGCGTAGGGCAGGGGGTTGTCGGGATGGCCGGCATAGAGCACGGTGGCGCCGGCGCCGCTATTGGCGTTGACCGTATTGCCGGGGTAGCCCCAGCCGCCGGAGACGCCCGACGGCGTATTGGAGAAGGTCGTGTCCTTCTTCGAGTAGCCGATCTCGGTGTAGATCTCGCCGCCTTCGCCGAAGGCGAAGCTGGCGCGGCCGAAGACGTTGACGTACTTTTCCTCCGGCGCCAGGTCGCGGAACTGCTGAGCCGGATCCCACAGGCAGCCCTGCGCCTGCGCCGTCGCGTCGCTCTGGCTGGGAATCGTGGTCAGACCCGCGCAACCGGGCAGCGCGACCAATTGCCCGTTGTTGTCGAACACCGAGCCGTTCGGGCCGACGCCGCCGCTCCGGCCGCCGTTGAGGAAGGCGCCGCCCAGGAACTGCGCATCGTTGCCGTAGCCCCAGCGCCGGATGTCGCCGGTGCCGATCCACTTGCGGTCCTTGCGGTCGCTGATCTTGATCGCGTCGGTCTTGCCCACGTCCAGGCTGAAGAACGCGTTCCAGCCGTCGCTGGCGAGGTCGCCGGTACCGGCGGTCAGGGTCGCCTTGCGCGCATCGCCGTCGCCGTCGCCGGAGAGGCCGTAGGAACCGCGCAGGATCGCGCCCTGGAAATCGCTGCGCAGGATGATGTTGACCACGCCGGCGATGGCGTCGGAGCCGTAGATCGCCGAGGCGCCGTCCTTCAGCACTTCGACCCGCTCGACCGCGTCCACTGGGATGGTGCTCAGGTCGGTGAAGACCTTCTGGCCGTCGTCGGCCAGGCCGTAGGTGGCCATGCGCCGGCCATTCAACAGCACCAGCGTGGAGCCGGCGCCCAGGCCGCGCAGCGAGATGCCCGTGCCGCCGCCCGCGAAGCCGTTGCCGAAGCTCTTCGGGATCGAGCCGGCGCCGTCGGCGGTCAGGGTCTGCAGGTACTCGCCCAGCGAGGTCTTGCCAGTGCGGTCGATCTCCTGGCGGGTCACCACCTGCACCGGCGACGGGGTCTCGGTGTCGGTGCGCGGGATGTTGGAGCCGGTGACCGTGATGCGGTCGAGATTGGTGGCCGCTTCCTGGGCGAAGGCGGCGGGTGCGGCTACGCACGCAAGGGCGCCGGCGACGGAGACGCAAAGCAAGTGCCGGCGGGTTGCACGCCGGGGGGGATGGGTGTTCACAGTTTCTCTCCTAACTGGGAAACGCACTATTCGGATGAATGCACCACGGAGGGGCGGCTTGCCGCCGTCCTTGACGCATCAAGGTGGATTCGCCGTGAAGAGATGGTCAAATTTTCAGTAAAAACCGTAACCGAATGAAAGATTTATGCCACGCATCCCAGTTCTGTTTGCGCTGACAGAAACCGATTGCAGTCGCCATAGCAGGATGAGTCGTTGCACCGCTGCGGTGCAGCGCTTGTCTGAAGTGGTGCAAGGCCGGGTGTCTGCGACGCGAGAGGACCGGCATGTGTGTTCCTACCGTTCTTCAAACGTTGCAGTCCGCTGCGTTGGCAGTGAGGGCAGCTAACGCGGGGCCTGACGGCCTGCGTTGGCAAGTCCGTTTGCAGGGTATCGCTGCATGGCGGGACGTTCACGTGCGTCCACGTTCCGTTGTCCTGGAACGGGGCGGCTGTCGCTCCTGCGTTTGTCCGGTTCCTCCAGGTTGGCCGGGACCGCGATCCGGGGCGCGCGCGCCGGACCCCGACGTCCGTCCGCAAGGAGCAGCGCTTCGAGAGGGGTGCCGATGCCCAATGCCGCGGTCCATCCCGGCAAAAAGCTGCGCATATCCCAGTTGTGCCAGGCCGTTCTGTCAACCTCTAACCGCTTTGTGTGTAGAAGTCATGAGCCAAGAGTTGCAATCGTGTGGAAATTTTGTTCTAAATTAATCTCGCGTTAAGAGAATCGTTTTAAACGAAACAAATTTTCGTTAAAGATTTCTTAATTTCCGACCGGCGCTGCGTTCAACAGCCAAGGTCCTTCACGTTCCGTCAGGGGAGAGAGGACAGATGTCCAAGCACTATCCAAGCCGTGTCATGCGTCGTAGCGTACTGGCCGTGCTTCTGGGAGCAGCACTCACGCAGGGCGTCGTCCACGCGCAGAGCACCACCGGTTCCATCTACGGCGTCGCGCCCGCGGGCGCGACCATCACCGTGCAAAGCGATACCGGTCTTACCCGTACGGTGCCGGTCGACAGCGCCGGGCGCTTCAATATCGGCTCGCTGCCGGTAGGCACCTACAGCGTCACCCTCAACAAGGACGGGCAAGCCGTCGACACCCGCAAGGGCATCGGCCTGCGCGTCAGCTCGGGCACCGAGGTCTCCTTCGCCAAGTCCGACAGCACCGCCACGCTCGATACGGTGACCGTCAGCGCCAGCAACGTGGCGCCGGTGGACGTCACCACGGTCGACTCGCGCACGGTCATCACCGCCGAGCAACTGCAGCGCCTGCCGCTGGCCCGTTCCGCCGAGGCGATCGCCCTGCTGGCGCCGGGCGCCGTGGCCGGCAGCGGCTACTTCGGCAACGCGGTTTCCTTTGGCGGCGCCGGCGTGTCGGAGAATGCCTACTACGTCAACGGCTTCTCCACCGGCAATCCGATCAACAACATCGGCGGCGTCAGCCTGCCGTACGGCGCCATCGACCAGCAAGAGGTCTATACCGGCGGCTACAGCGCGCGCTACGGCCGTTCCGACGGCGGCGTGATCAGCCAGATCGGCAAGCGCGGCACCAACGAATGGCATTTCGGCGGCCAGGTGCTGTGGCGGCCGCGCGCCACTGCCGAGTCGCCCAAGGACGTGTACTACCCCGACGCGTCCCTGCCGAGCGGCTATGGCTATCAGGATCCGACGCTGACCGGCAAGCTGTATCGCTCGCGCAAGGACAACCCGACCTGGAGCAACGTATACAGCGCCTATGCCGGCGGCCCGTTGATCGAGGATCGCCTGTTCGTGTTCGTCTCGGCCGAGCAGGAGAAGATCGACGGCGTGTCGACCAATTCGTCCGACAGCAGCGTCTTGGCGCGCAACCATTGGAACGAGGAAAAGCCCAAGGTCTATGCGAAGGTCGACTGGAACATCAACGACAGCAACGTCCTCGAGCTGACCGGCATCAAGAGCAATGACCGCACCGGCGGTTACTACAATGCGTTCGACTATGCCACGCTGTCCGAGGGCGCGCGCAACACCGCCGTCGAACCGAACATCGTCAAGCAGAACAGCACCTACTACATCGGCAAGTACACCAGCTATCTGACCCAGGACTTGACCTTCAGCGCCACCTACGGCAAGAGCACCTTCGACAACAAGAACTACCCGGGCATCGTCAGTCCGGATCCGTACCTCAGCGGCGTGGTCTTCCAGAATCCGGCCACCAACGGCGGCACGCCGATCCGCAACGGCCAGGGCGCGCGCAACCTGCTCGATGGCAAGGACAACACCCGCGGCCTGCGCGTGGATTTCGATTACCGCCTGGGCAACCATGATCTCGCTTTCGGTATCGACAACATCTACTACCAGGCCGAGAACGAAGGTCAGTCGATGACCGGTCCGGGCTACTCCTGGTACTACGCCAAGTCGTCCCGGCCGACGTCGCCGATCAGCTCGGCGTTGGGCGTGGGCGCGCCGGGCGGTCAGGGCTACTATGTGCGCCGGCTGATCTTCAGCACCGCCACGTCGATGACGGTCAAGCAGAAGGCCTACTTCCTCGAAGATCGCTGGCAGGTCAGCGACAACGTGTTGCTGTCGCTGGGTCTGCGCAACGACAAGTTCATCAACAGCAACAGCGAAGCCAAGCCGTACGTGGACAGCGGCAACCAGTGGGCGCCGCGTCTAGGCGCGACCTGGGACGTGCACGGCGATTCGACGCTGAAGGTCTACGCCAACCTGGGCCGTTACTTCCTGGCGCTGCCCAACAGCGTCGCGATCCGTGGCGCTTCGGCGTCGACCTACACCAGCGAGTACTTCACCTACACCGGCATCGATGCCAAGGGCAACCCGACCGGCCTGCGCCCGCTCGGCCCCGGCCCGGTTTCCTCCAACGGCGAGTACGGCGTCGCCCCGGATCCGCGCACCTTCACCCCGACCGACCTGAAGTCGATGTATCAGGATGAGCTGATCGTGGGCTTCGATCAGGCGTTTGCCGAGAAGTGGACCTTCGGTGCGAAGGGCACCTACCGCAAGCTGCAGTCCGCGATCGACGATGTGTGCGATCCGGACCGCATGAGCACCAAGCTCGAGTCGCTGGGGGTGGATCCGAGTACGGTCAACATTCCGGGTTGCATCCTGTTCAACCCCGGCAAGACCAACTCCTTCAGCCTGGCCAACACCAGCGGCGGCCGCACCAACTTCACCATGAGCAAGTCCGACTGGGGCTTCGACAGCTCTGCCAAGCGTGATTACGCGGCGGTCAACCTGTATCTGGAGCATCCCTTCGATGGCAAGTGGAGTACCCGTGTTGACTACACCTGGTCGCGCAACTTCGGCAACACCGAAGGCCAGTTGAAGTCCAACATCGGCCAGACCGACGTTTCCAAGACCCAGGATTGGGACGCGGCGGCGCTGATGGCGTGGGCCGGCGGCTATCTGGCCAACGATCGTCGCCATCAGTTGAAGGTCTACGGCGCGTATCAGCTCACGCCGGAGTGGATGGTCTCGGCCAACCTGCGTATCCAGTCGGGGACGCCGCGCGATTGCCTGGGCTACTTCAGTGCCAACGGCACCGACGAGGGATCGTCGGCAGGCGATCCGGTTGGCTACGGCTCGGCCTACCACACCTGTGCCGGCAGTGCGTCGCGTCCCGGTGATGCGGGCCGCACTCCGTGGACCAAGCAGATCGATCTGGGCGCGATCTATCGCCCGGCGTTCGCGGACCAGAAGCTGGCGTTCGGCTTGCAGGTGTTCAACCTGTTGAACGAGCGCAAGCCGTTGCAGCAGTACGCGAGTTGGGAGTCCAGTCCGTACACGGTGCTCAACACCTATGGCATGGGCAACTACTTCCAGACCCCGCGTTACCTGCAGCTTTCGGTGTCCTACGACTATTGATCGAAACCTGACGCCCGGCGCGGCGTAACAGCGACTGCTAGGCCCGTCCCTTTCCGAGGGGGCGGGCTTTTTTTTCGGGTGCAGGGCTCGCGGCGGATTGCGACACAATGATCCACGGTGGCAGCCACCTCCGCAGCATTGGCGGACTCGGTGCTACGACGGCGGTGCGCGAACCTTGCCAGGTGGATTGGCAGGTTGGGAGGTGCGGCAGGCGCGCGGCGTGGGCGTCAGGCAACGAGGGCATCGGGCTGTCGCGCTACCGACGGGGGCAGGCGCGACGCCGTGCCTTCGCTGGAAGATCCTGTGGATGTCGACTCATCCAACTGGATTGCGCCGCCAAGGCGCAACCTGATCGGAGGATGGAAGCGAGCCGCGAGCCGCGAGCCGCGTGAGCAGCAATGGCCGGGCGCTGGGGCGCCGGCCATTGGATGTAGAGCGCTTCAGCGGTCCATCGAAAAATCGACCGGTACTAGTCCGTACGCCTGCACCGGCGTGCCGTTCTGCAGCGCCGGCTTGAACGCCCAGCGCTTGAGCACCTGGTCGCGGGCGGCCTGGTCCAGCACCCGGTGGCCGCTGCTCTTCTCGATGCTGACCTGCAGCGGTTGCCCGTCGGTGCCGACCAGCACCCGCAGCAGCACGCTGCCCTGCAGGCGATCGCGCAGCGCGTCGCGCGGATACGGCGGGGCCGGCGCGCGCAGGTACTGCAACTGCATGCCGTCCACCGGCGCGCTCGCGCTTGCGGGCGGCAGGCTCGGTGCGGCGATGCTGGGCGTGGGGTCGACATTGGGCGCGGTGTCCAGCGCTACCGGGCTGCTGTCGAACAGCGGCGCCGGCGTCGGGGTCGGCACCGGGACTGCGGTCGGCGTGCGCGGCTGCGTCGGCACCTGTTTCTCGACGGTGGGAATGGTCGGCGGCGGTGGCGTGACCTTGACCAGCACCGGTTGCTGCCAGGGCGGCTGCACCTGCGCCGGTTCCGGTGGCGCGGTCACGTGCGAGAGCGGAAGCAGCAGCAACAGGGCGGCCAGCACGTGCAGGGCGATCGCGGTGCTGTAGGCCAGGACCCGGGACAGGTCGATGCGGAAGGACGGGGCGGGGAGTTGCGTGCGAACCATGGATCCACCTCTGCGATAGGAGTGTCGTGGACTGCGGTACCGGAAAACGCACGGGGGCGACGGATGGGGTCATCGCGCCCGTCCGCGTTTCGACAGTGCGCCGGTCGCGGGCACTTTGGCAAGAGGCGGCGGCGATCGAGGCCGGGTGCCGTATTGGCGAGGGGCGCTGCGGCGGACCGAAAACGACGACGGCGCCCGCAGGCGCCGTCGCGAAGGAGGGGGCGGACCGGGCTTACTTGCCCAGTTCGAACACCACATCCAGGTTGACCGAGACGCTGCTCTCGCCCGGCGCGACCGGGGTGCTGTCCATCTCCGCCTTCATCGCCATCGCGCGCATCATCGGCATCGGCGGGCGCACGCCGCCGCTGCTGCCTTCGGAGATGCTGACGATGCGCCGCACGTGCAGGCCCAGCGCCTTGGCGTAGGTCTGCGCGCGTGCCTGCGCCTTCTTCAGCGCATCGACCCGGGCCTGGTCGTACAACGGTTCGGGGTCGTCGATCTCGAAGGTGGGGCCGTTGATCTGGTTGGCGCCCTGTGCGGCCAGCGCGTCGAGCACCTTGCCGAGCTTGGCGATGTCGCGCACCTTGAGGTTCACCGAGTTGTTGGCCTGGTAGCCGATGATCTGCGGCGCCTGGTTCTCGGCGTACTTGTACTGCGGGTTGAGGCTGACCCCGCTGGTCTGCACGTCCTTGTCGGCGATGCCGGCGGCGCGGATCGCGGCCAGTACCTTGGTCATCTGCTCGGCGTTCTGGCGCATCGCCGCGGCGCTGTCGGTGGCCTGGGTGACCACGCCGGCGGAGATGGCGGCGACGTCGGGCGCGCGCTTGGCCTCGGCCTGCGCGGCGATGTTGAGCAGGGTGCCGTCGGCGGGCACGGCGTAGCCGGGCGCGGCGGATTGGGCGTGGGCGGTCATCGTGCCTCCTAGGGCGAGGGACAGGGCCAGCAGCAGCGGGCGGACGGACAATGCGCGCATCGATGTTCTCCTTGTGAAGATTGGGCGAGGGTGTTGCCGCGACGATGAACGCGTCGTGATCTTCGCCGGGGTCGAAGCGATCGTCCCGCAATTAGCGATCGTTCAGTCAGTCCGGTCGGGTTATCCTTCGGCCATGCTGTATCTCGCGTCCCGTTCCCCTCGCAGAAACGAACTGCTGACCCGCCTCGGCGTGCCGTTCCGGATCCTCGACCTCGAGGTGCCGGAAGTGCGCGCGGCCGACGAGTCGGCGCAGGCCTATGTGCGCCGGGTGGCGCTGGACAAGGCCCGTGCCGGCTTGGCGCAACTGGCCGATGCCGCCGACGCGGTGGTGCTCGGCGCCGACACCGAGGTGGTGCTGGACGATCGCGTGTTCGGCAAGCCGGCCGACGCCGAGGATGCGGCGGCGATGCTGGCGGCCCTGTCCGGGCGCACCCACCAGGCGATGACCGCGGTGGCGCTGGTCGCCGCCGGCCGCGAAGAGCTGGTGCTGGTGCCCACGGCGGTGACCTTCGCCCCGTTGTCCGCGCGCGACATCGCCGACTACGTGGCCAGCGGCGAGCCGATGGGGCGGGCCGGCGCGTATGCGATCCAGGGCGGCGCCGAGCGTTTCGTCAGCCGTCTCGACGGCAGTTATTCCGGGGTGATGGGCCTGCCCCTGCACCAGACCCACCACCTGCTGCGCACCTTCGGAGTGCTGTGATGTCGCAAGAGATCCTGGTCAACGTCACACCACGCGAGACCCGGGTGGCCGTCATCGAGAACGGCATGCTGCAGGAGCTGCACATCGAGCGCGGCTGGCGCCGCGGCGTGGTCGGCAACATCTACAAGGGCCGGGTGCAGCGGGTGATGCCCGGCATGCAGGCGGCATTCGTCGAGGTCGGGCTGGAGCGCGCGGCGTTCCTGCACGCCAACGACGTGGTGCGGCCGGCGCCGGTCGGCAATGGCGACACCGAGGAGGCAACGCCACTGCCGGTCTCGGCCGCGGTGCCGATCGTGGAGCTGCTGCGCGACGGCCAGGACATCGTGGTGCAGGTGGTCAAGGATCCGATCGGCAGCAAGGGCGCACGGCTGACCACGCAGATCAGCATCCCCTCGCGCTACCTGGTGCTGCTGCCGCAGTCGCGGGTGATCGGGGTGTCGGCGCGGATCGAGGACGAGGCCGAACGGCAGCGCCTGAAGACCCTGGTCGCCGACCTGGCCGCCAGCCACGGCGGTTTCGGCTACATCATCCGCACCAATGCCGAGGGCCAGCCGGCCGAGGCACTGGCCGAGGACATCGCCTACCTGTCGCGGGTCTGGAACGTGGTCGAGCGGCGCGGCCGCGACGGCGCCCCGGCCAGCATCATCTACGAGGACCTGAGCCTGCCGCTGCGCGCGGTGCGCGACCTGATCCGCAAGGACGTGGAGAAGGTCAAGGTCGATTCGCACGAGACCTTCGAACGGCTGCAGGCCTTCGTCGCCAAGTACATGCCGGTGCTGGCCGAGCGCCTGGAGCTGTACACCGGCGACCGTCCGATCTTCGACCTGTACGGGGTCGAGGACGAGATCGCCCGCGCGCTGGACAAGCAGGTGCCGCTGAAGTCCGGCGGCTACCTGGTCATCGACCAGACCGAGGCGATGACCACCATCGACGTCAACACCGGCTCGTTCCTGGGCCAGCGCAATCTCGAGGAGACGGTGTTCCGCACCAACCTGGAGGCGGCGCAGGCGGTGGCGCGGCAACTGCGCCTGCGCAACCTCGGCGGCATCATCATCATCGACTTCATCGACATGGACGATGCCGAGCACCGCCGCCAGGTGCTGCGCACGCTGGAGAAGGCGCTTTCGCGCGACCACGCCAAGACCACGGTGTACGAGTTCTCGCCGCTGGGCCTGGTGGAGATGACCCGCAAGCGCACCGTGGAGAGCCTGGAGCGGCAGCTGTCCGAACCGTGCCCGGAATGCAGCGGGCGCGGCTCGATCAAGACCGCCGAGACTGTGACCTACGAGATCTTCCGCGAGATCACCCGCGCGGTGCGCCAGTTCGACGCGGCGCGGCTGCTGGTGATCGCCTCGACCAAGGTGGTGGCGCGCATCACCGACGAGGAATCGGCGGCGGTGGCCGAGCTGGAGGAATTCCTCGGCAAGACCATCCGCTTCCAGGCCGACGAACAATACCTGCAGGAGCAGTTCGACGTGGTGTTGTTGTGAGGCTGGGAATCGGGAGTCGGGAATGGGGAATGGGGGAAGAGCGCGCTGTTCGCGCTGACGCATCCCTGGATTCCTCGGCCGAATTTCACACGGCAATGAGCAGTTCGCGCTCTGCTGTTGCGATTCCCCATTCCCGATTCCCCATTCCCCGCACCTGATGCACACCCCGCTGCGCCGCCGCCTGCGCCTGGCTCGCCGTTTCGCGTTCTACGCGGTGGCGATCGGGCTGGTGTGCGTGGCCCTGGCGGTGGGCGCGCTGAGCCAGGCGCTGCCGTTCGTGGAGCGGCATCCGCAGCAGGTGGCGGCGTGGCTGAGCGAGCGCGCCGGGCGGCCGATCCGCTTCGACCGGCTGGAGACGGCCTGGACCCGGCGCGGTCCCTTGCTGCGCCTGGATGGGCTGCGCATCGGTGCCGGCGACGGCGTGCGCATCGGCCAGGCCGAGGTGCTGGTGTCGATGTACGCGGGATTGCTGCCCGGGCGCTCGTTCACCGAACTGCGCCTGCGCGGCCTGGCGCTGACCCTGCTGCGCGCCGACGACGGCAACTGGAGCGTGCAGGGCCTGCCGACCTCGGGGCAGGGCGGCGATCCGCTGGATGCGCTGGAAGGGCTGGGCGAGTTGCAGGTCATCGATGGACGCCTGCGTGTACACGCCCCGTCGCTGGGCCTGGAAGCGCAGGTGCCGAAGATCGACCTGCGGATGCGCGTGAACGGCGAGCGCCTGCAGGTGGGCGTGCACGGCTGGAGCGATCTGCAACAGGCGCCGCTGACCGCGGTGCTGGACCTGGACCGTCGCAGTGGCGACGGCCAGGCCTACCTGGCGGTGCGCCCGGCGGAACTGGCGGGTTGGGCAGGCCTGCTGCATGCGGCCGGCATCGAACTGCAGGGCGGCGTCGGCGACGTCCAGGCCTGGCTGGACCTGCAGCAGCGCCGGGTCGCCGGGGTGACCGTGGACGCCACGCTGCGCGCGCTGCGCCTGCGCGGCGCGTCGCTGGCCGACGGGCGCACCCGGCCGCAGCTCGCCTTCACCACCTTCCGCGCGAAGGCGCGCTGGCGCCAGATCGACGGTGGCTGGCGGCTGGATGCGCCGCAACTGCAGTTCGGCCAGGCCGGACAGCCGTTGCAGCGCCTGGACGGGCTGACCGTGGCCGGCGGACGCCGTTTCGCCCTGTACGGCGATCGGCTCGACCTGGCGCCGCTGATCGCGGTGGCCGGGCTCAGCGACCGGCTTTCGCCCAGCCTGCGCAGTTGGCTGGCGGTGGCGAAGCCGCGTCTGCAGCTGACCCAGGTGGCGGTGAGCGGGGTTCCCGGCGGTCCGCTGTACGGCCAGGGTCGTCTGGCCGACCTGGCGTTCGCGCCGGCGGGCGGTGCGCCCGGCGTGAGCGGGTTGCGCGGCCGCTTCGACGGCGATGCCCAGGCCGGCGAACTGGCGCTGGACGCCGGGAGCCCGGTCCGCGTCGACTGGCCCAGCGGCTTCGGCGTGGTCCACCAGGTCCAGTTGGCCGGACGCATCGTCGCCTTCCGCGATGGCGACGGCCTGCGCGTGGCGACCCCCGGGCTGCGCGTGCAGGGCAGCGACTACGGCGCCGACGTGCGCGGCGGGCTGCGCTTCCAGGACGACGGCTCGCGGCCGTGGATCGACCTGGCCGCCGACCTGCAGGACGCGCCGGTGGTGGCGGCGAAGAAGTTCTGGGTCCATTCCAAGATGAGCAAGGCCGCCACCGACTGGCTCGACGCCGCGCTGCAGGGCGGGCGCCTGCGCGACGGCCATGCGCTGGTCTCCGGCGACCTGGACGACTGGCCGTTCGCCGACCACAACGGCCGCTTCGAGGCGACCGCGCGGCTGGAGGACGCCAAGGTGCGCTTCCAGCACGACTGGCCGGCGGTGGAGAACGTGGACGCCAGCGTCGCCTTCATCGGCAACGGCTTCGAGGTGCACGGCCGCGGCAGCATGGGCGGGGTGCCGGTGGAGCAGCTGTCGGCGGCGCTGCCCGACTACAAGGAAGGCCAGCTCAGCGTGCTGGCCAGCACCCGCGCCGAGACCGGCAAGCTGCTGGCGATGCTGCGGCAGAGTCCGCTGCATGCCCATTACGGCGACACCCTGGATGCGCTCAGCGCGTCGGGGCCGGCCGATGTCACCTTCGACCTGCTGCAGCCGCTGCGCGCCGACATCGGCACCCACCACCTGCGCGGCACGGTCGACCTGCTCGGCGCGCATATCGCCGACAAGCGCTGGGACCTGGCCTTCGACGACATGCGCGGCAGCGCCAACTACAGCGATACCGGATTCGCCGCGCAGAAGCTGAGCGTGGCCTACCAGGGCCACCAGGGCGAACTGGCGCTGCGCGCCGGCGACGGCGTGCAGGATCCGCAGCAGGCCTTCGAGGCCGCGCTGAGCGCGTCGCTGGACGCGAACGAACTGCTCGACCGGGTGCCGGAAATGGCCTGGCTCAAGCCGTACGTGCAGGGCCGCTCGCGCTGGAACATCGGCGTCGGCCTGCCCAAGACCCCCGACGGCGGCGCGCAGCCGCCGACCCGGCTGCAGCTGCGCTCGGACCTGGTCGGCACCCAGCTGCTGATGCCGGCGCCGATGGACAAGGCGCCGGCCACGCCGCTGGCGACCTCGGTCAACGTGCCGCTGCCGGTCGGCAGCGGCCGCATCGAGGTGGCCTTCGGCAAGCTGATGGCGCTGGCGGCGCGCAGCCAGGGCGGCAAGACCGGCGTGCGCGTGGTGATGGGCAGCGACCACGTCGCCGACGAACCGCCGGCCAGCGGCCTGGTGGTCAGCGGGCGCACCGCGGCGCTGAACGCCATCGACTGGATCGGCGTGGTCAGCCGTCCCGATCCGAACGCCGCCGCGGCCAACGGCGGCGAAGACCCGATGCCGCTGCGGCGTATCGAGATCCTGGCCGACCATCTGCTGCTGCTGGGCGGTGTGTTCGACAACACCCGCCTGCGCCTGCTGCCGCAGGCCGACAGCATCGACGTGCACCTGGACGGCCCGGCCCTGGCCGGCGACCTCAGCGTGCCGACCAAGGACGGCGGCGTACTCGGCGGACGCCTGGCGCGGGTGCACTGGCGCTCGGCCACGGCCACCTTGCCGGTGGCGAACGGCACGCCGACGGCGGTGGTCGCCACGCCCGCCGGCAGCGGGGTCGCCGGCAGCGCCGGCCCGGTCCCGGCCGGCCCGTTCGCCGACAGCCTGGACCCGGCCACGATCCCGGCGCTGGCGCTGGACGTGGACGACCTGCGCTTCGGCGCGATGACCCTCGGCGCGGCCTCGCTGCGCACGCGCAAGCTCGCCGACGGCATGCAGGTGGACCAGCTGCACCTGCGTTCGGACAAGCAGAAGATCGACATCAGCGGCGACTGGCGCGGCAAGGGCGCCACCGCCCGGACCCAGCTCAACGCCAACGTCGACAGCCGCGACCTGGGCGAGTTGATGCAGAACCTGGACTTCGGCGGGCAGGTGCGCGGCGGCGAAGGCCAGCTGACGCTCAGCGCCGCCTGGCCGGGCACGCCGTCCGGCCTGCAGCTTGCCACGGTGCAGGGGCAGCTCGACGTGGCCGCGCGCAATGGGCAATTGCTGGAACTCAACCCGGGCGCCGGGCGCGTGCTCGGCCTGCTCAGCGTGGCGCAATTGCCGCGGCGGCTGATGTTCGATTTCCGCGACTTCTTCTCCAAGGGCTTCGCCTTCAACCGCATCGACGGCCAGATCCGTTTCGGCGACGGCCTGGCGCGCAGCGACAACCTGGTCATCGATGGCCCGGCCGCGGAGATCAAGGTGCGCGGCGAGGCCGACCTGCGCGCGCAGCAGTTCGACCAGACCATCGACGTCAATCCCAAGTCCGGCAACCTGCTGACCGTGGTCGGCGCGGTGGCCGGCGGGCCGGTCGGCGCGGCGGTCGGCGCCGCCGCCAACGCGGTGCTGGGCAAGCCGCTGGGCAACATCGGCGCGCGCACCTACCGGGTCACCGGGCCGTGGAAGGATCCCAAGGTGGACGTGATCGAGCGCGAGTCGGCGCGCCCGCCGGCGGCGCCTGCCGCGACGCCGCCGGCTGCGTCCGGGAAGCCCTGAAAAGCCGGGATTGGGGATGACCAGCCTGCGGCTGTTGAAAGCCGGGAGTGGGGACGGCGGCGGTTGCGCGCGACGCCGGTCGCAAGGATGGCAGTGGCGCGGCGCCCTGCGCGTGCATGGGATGCCGTGCATTGCCTGGAGACAGCAGCGCTTCCCGCGCGCCTGCTGTGTTCAGACTGTGCCGCCCCCGCTTGCGCTGCGCGCCTTCGTCCCCCATGTTGAGCCCATGAACGATCACGCCCTGAGTCTCGCCGAAACCCGCCTGTTGCTTCCCGCCGGCCTGGATGCCACCAGCCTGGAGCGCGCCTTCGGCACGCTGCTCGGCCCCGGCATCGACTTCGGCGACCTGTATTTCCAGCATTCGCGGCGCGAGAGCTGGAGCGTGGAGGACGGCATCGTCAAGGACGGCGCCCACTCCATCGAGCAGGGCGTGGGGGTGCGCGCGATCTCCGGCGAGAAGACCGGCTTCGCCTATTCCGACGACATCCACCGCGACGCGCTGCTGGCCGCCGCGCAGTCGGCGCGGGCCATCTCCCGCGACGGCGGCGCGCAGCCGGCGCACGCGCTGCAGCGCGGTGGCGGCCGCGCGCTGTACCCGGCGCTGGACCCGGTGGACGCGATGGACAACGCGCACAAGGTCGAGCTGCTGCGGCGGCTGGACCAATACCTGCGCGCCGCCGACCCGCGCGTGCAGCAGGTGATGGTGAGCCTGTCCGGCGGCGTGGACACGGTGCTGGTGGCGCGCAGCGACGGCGTGCTCGCCGCCGACGTGCGCCCGCTGGTGCGGCTGAACGTACAGGTGATCGTCGAACAGCAGGGCCGCCGCGAATCCGGCTATGCCGGCGGCGGCGGCCGCTACGACTACGCCACGCTGTTCGCCGACGGCCGCCCGGAAGCCTTCGCCCGCGAGGCCTTGCGCCAGGCGCTGGTGAACCTGGAGGCGGTGCCGGCGCCGGCTGGGGTCATGCAGGTCGTGCTGGGCCCGGGTTGGCCCGGCGTGCTGCTGCACGAGGCGGTCGGCCACGGCCTGGAAGGCGACTTCAACCGCAAGGGCACCAGCGTCTACGCCGGCCGCATCGGCCAGCGCGTGGCCTCGCCCGGCGTCACCATCGTCGACGACGGCACCCTGGACGGCCGCCGCGGTTCGCTCAACGTCGACGACGAGGGCACCGCGACCAACTGCACCACCCTGATCGAGGACGGCGTGCTGGTCGGCTACATGCAGGACACGCTCAATGCGCGATTGATGGGCGTCGCGCCGACCGGCAACGGCCGCCGCGAATCGTTCGCGCACCTGCCGATGCCGCGCATGACCAACACCTACATGCGCGCCGGCCAGCACGATCCCGAGGAGATGATCCGCTCGGTGAAGAAGGGCCTGTATGCGGTCAACTTCGGTGGCGGCCAGGTCGACATCACCAGCGGCAAGTACGTGTTCTCGGCCACCGAGGCCTACCTGATCGAGGACGGCAAGGTCACCGCGCCGGTGAAGGGCGCCACCCTGATCGGCAACGGCCCGGAGACCATGCAGAAGGTGCGCATGATCGGCCACGACCTGGCGCTGGATGAAGGCGTCGGCGTCTGCGGCAAGGACGGGCAGAGCGTGCCGGTGGGCGTGGGCCAGCCGTCGCTGCTGATCGACGGGCTGACCGTGGGCGGGACGGCCTAGGAGCCGGGAGTGGGTAGGCAGGGAATCGGGAATCGGGAAACGGGAATCGGCAAAGCCACAGCCGCGGTGTGCTGCGGCGTTGCCGGCCTGGCGGGTAGGTTCATCGCGCGCCGCGCTCGCTGGGCTGGGAGCGCGTCGTCCGTTGTGCGTGGCAGCCGACGTTGCCGCGCCTCAGTCGCGCGTGTCGTCGAACGCCGCGTCGTCGTCCGCTTCTTCGATTCCCGATTCTCCATTCCCCATTCCCGACGCACCACCCAGGATCATCTCGCGCAGCTCCCGGAACAACTCGCGGTAAGCGTGCGGCGGCTTGTTCTTCAGCCGCTCGTCCTTGGCGTTGCGGACCAGCTGGCGCAGCCGCTGGCGGTCGGCGTCGGGATGCTCGGCCAGCAGTTCGGCCAGCGCGGTGTCGCCTTCGGCGAGCAGCCGCTCGCGCCAGTCCTCGACCCGGTGCATGGCCGCCACTTCGCGGCGCGCGCTGTCGCTGTTGACGTCCATCGCCTCGCGGATCGCCTCCAGCACCGCCTCGTCCTCGCGCCGCATCTGCTTGGCCAGGAACGCCAGCTGCCGCTTGTGCGCGATGTGCGAGGTGATGCGCTTGGTCTCGGCGATGTGCGGCAGCAGCGACTCGGGCACCGGCAGCTTGGCCAGCTGCGCCGGGGTCAGCGCCACCAGCTTCTCGCCCAGGCTCAGCACTTCCAGCGCCTCGCGGCGTTGCTGGCTGCGGCTTTCGCCGCGGAATTCACCGGTGTCTTCGTCGCGTCCGCGCATGCTCGTACTACTCGATCGGGCTGGAAATCAAATCAACACATCCGGCCAGGACGGCCGGACAGGGGCGAAGGGATTCGCACAACAAGGATAAAGCATTGAACGCGATCACCCCCGATTTGCACCGCGACGACAGCCAGCAGCGCCTGGAGCGCCTGTCCGATATCGCCGAACGGCTGCTGGCGCGCGCCCGCGCGCTTGGCGCCAGCCAGGCCGAGGTCAGCTGCAGCGAAGACCGCGGGCTGGACGTCAACGTGCGCCTGGGCGCCGTGGAGACCGTGGAATCCACCCGCGACCGCGGCATCGGCGTCACCGTCTACTTCGGCCAGCGCAAGGGCAGCGCCAGCACCGCCGATCTGCACGAGTCCAGCCTGGAGGCCACCGTGGCCCAGGCCTGCGCCATCGCCCGCTACACCGAGGACGATGTGGCCGCCGGCCTGGCCGAGGCGGCGCTGATGGCGCGCGAGCAGCCGGATTACGACCGTTGGCATCCGTGGCCGCTGCAGGCCGAGGAGGCGATCGACCTGGCGCTGGCCTGCGAGGCCGCCGGCCGCGACGCCGATGCGCGGATCAGCAATTCCGACGGCGCCTCGGCCGGCAGCAGCGAGAGCCTGTCGGTCTATGCCAATTCGCACGGCTTCGTCGGCTGCGAGCGCAGCACCCACCATTCGATCGCCTGCACGCTGATCGCCGGGCAGGGCGACGGCATGCAGCGCGACGGCTGGTACAGCAGCGCGCTGGCGCGCGAGGACCTGGAACGCGCCTCGGCGATCGGCCGCCGTGCCGCCGAGCGCACCGTGGCGCGGCTGCAGCCGCGCTCGCTGCCGACCGGCGAGGTGCCGGTGCTGTTCGCGCCGGAAATGGCGCGCTCGTTGATCGGGCATCTGCTTGGCGCGGTGTCCGGCGGCGCGCTGTATCGCCGCGCCAGCTTCCTGCTCGACAGCGCCGGCACCCGCCTGTTCCCCGAATGGTTCGCGATCGACGAACGGCCGCACCTGCGCCGCGGCCTGCGCTCGGCCGCCTTCGACGGCGAGGGCGTGGCCACCCGCGAGGCGCCGCTGGTGCGCGACGGCGTGCTGCAGCGCTACGTGCTGGGCAGCTATTCGGCGCGCAAGCTGGGCCTGCAGACCACCGCCAATGCCGGCGGGGTGCACAACCTGCAGGTGGCGGCCAACGCAGTGGATCTGCAGGCCATCCTCAAGGGCCTGCCGCGCGGCCTGCTGGTCACCGACCTGATGGGCAACGGCGTCAACCCCGTCACCGGCGATTACTCGCGCGGCGCCGGCGGGTTCTGGATCGAGAACGGCGAAATCGCCTATCCGGTGGACGAGATCACCATCGCCGGCAACCTGCGGCAGATGTTCCAGGACATCGAGGCGGTCGGCGCCGACATCGATGTGCGCTCGCATGTGCATATCGGCGCGGTGCTGGTCGGCAGGATGACGGTGGCCGGCAACGACTGAGGGCACCGACACGCGCCGCGGAAGGTGACGGCAGCAACGTCGCACGCCCGGGGCCTGGGCATCGCCCCTACGCGCTGGTGCCGCAGGCGCTGGCCGCACTGCACCTGTGGCTCATGGCGATGCGCTGGCCCGATCGCCCCGACGCTGTGATGGGGCGAGCGCGATCCGCTGCCGTATGGGCCGATGGACCGGCGCGGCGCCCGGCGTGGCGCGCGTCCCGCTGTGCCGGCCTCGCTTGACAGCGCTGCGCGGGCCGCCGAGAGTGACGCGCCAAACGTCTTGTCCCCTCACCACCAAAGGAACGGAATACCGATGAGCGAATTCGACAACGTCACCGCCCCGCCGCCGCCGCCGGCCTCGGCAGGCCCCCAGGAAGACCGCACGGTCGCGCTGATCACCCATCTGTCGGGGATCCTCCTCGGGTTCATCGTGCCGCTGATCATCTGGCTGGTGAACAAGGACAACCCGGCCAAGTCCTTCCTCAACGATCAGGCCAAGGAAGCGCTGAATTTCCAGATCACCATCGCCATCGCCTACGTGATCTGCATGGTGCTCAGCGTGATCATCATCGGCGGCTTGCTCGCGCCGGTGGTGTGGGTGGTGAACCTGGTGCTCTGCATCCTGGCCGGCATCAAGGCCAACGAAGGCGTCGCCTACCGCTACCCGTTCGCGCTGCGCCTGATCAAGTAAGCGCACCTGCGAGGCATCTCCGAAGGCCCGGCCGTTGCGCCGGGCCTTTTTTGTGCCCGCACTGCGCTCCGGCGGGAGAGCGCAGGGTGGCCAAGCGTCACGCCGCCGCCGGGCGGTCAACCGCGGCCCGGGTGGCGCGTTTGCAAGGCTGTCGCCATCACCGGAGCGCTGCATGATCCGTCGCGAGAGCTTGAGCGCCGCCAACCGCTTCGGCCTGGGCGCCCGTCCCGGGGACCTGGCCGCCATGGGCGAACCGCGCGCCTGGCTGGCTGCGCAACTGCAGTCGCCGCCGCTGGCGCCGGCGTTGCAGGGCCTGCCCGACAGCCTGGCCTACCTGCGCCGCGAGGCCGACTACCAGCGCGAACGCCGCCAGGCGCGGCAGCAGGCGGCCGGCGATCCACAGCAGGCCGCTCAGCAGGCGCAGCAGGCCGCGCGCGGGCTGTACCGGCAGGCACAGGCGCAGGAACTGGCGGCACGCTACCGGGTCGCGGTGTCCAGCCCGGCCGGATTCGCCGAGCGCCTGGTGCAGTTCTGGTCCAATCATTTCGCGGTCTCGGTCGACAAGCGCGCGGCCGCGCTGTACGCGGCGCCGATGGAGCGCGAGGCGATCCGCCCGCACTGCATGGGCCGCTTCGCCGACCTGCTGCTGGCGGTGGAGCGGCACCCGGCGATGCTGCGCTACCTGGACAACGCCAATTCGGTCGGCCCCGACTCGCTGCTGGCGCAACGTGCGCAGCGCCGGGCCCTGCGCCTGGATCCCGAACGTCCCGTGCGCCGCCTGGGGCTCAACGAGAACCTGGCGCGCGAGATCCTGGAGCTGCACACGCTGGGCGTGGATGGCGGCTATACCCAGGCCGACGTCACCGAACTGGCGCGTGCGATCACCGGCTGGGGCGTGCCGGCCCCGCGCGATGTCGAGCAGGGCATGCCCGAGACGGCCTTCGTGTTCCGCGCGCCGGCGCACGCCGCCGGCAGCCGCCTGGTGCTGGGCCGGCGCTACGCCGAGGACGGCGTGGCGCAGGGCGAGGCGATCCTGACCGCGCTGGCGCGGCATCCGGCCACCGCGCAGCACGTCTCGTTCAAGCTGGCCCGGCATTTCGTCCGCGACGATCCGCCGCCGGCGTTGGTGCAGCGCATGGCCGACGCGTGGCGGCGCAGCGATGGCGACCTGCGCCACGTCTACCGCGCCCTGATCGACAGCCCCGAGGCCTGGGACGCGCAGGCGCGCAAGTTCAAGCCGCCGCAGGATTTCGTGGTGTCGGCGCTGCGCGCCGGCGGCGCTTGGCCCGAGGCGCCGCCGCAGCAGAAGACGGTGCTGACCCTGCTGGCACGGATGGGGCAGCCGCCGTTCACCCCGCGCTCGCCGGCCGGTTACGCCGACGTGGCGGCGGAATGGGGCGGCGCCGACGCGCTGTGGAAGCGCGTGCAGGCCGCCGAGGCGCTGGCCGGGCTGGTCCCGGGCGATCCGCTGGGCCTGGCCGCGACCGCGTTCGGCGACGGTCCGGACGCGGACACGCTGACCGCCGTGCGGCGCGCCGAGGCGCCGCGCGAAGGCGTGGCGGTGTTGCTGGCCAGTCCGGCCTTCCAATGGCGCGTCTGAGCGGCGCGCGTTCCACTTCGCGATGGGAGACGTTCCGATGCAACTGACGCGCCGCCGTTTCCTCGCCGCCAGCGGAGCGGCCACCGTGTTGAGCCTGTGGTCCGGCAGCGGCCTGGCCGCGCCGGGCGCCGACACGCGCCTGCTGGTGGTGCTGCTGCGCGGTGCGCTGGACGGGCTGCACGCGCTGGTGCCGTCCGCCGACCCCGATTACGCGCGCCTGCGCGGCGCGCTGGTGCCGCCGCAGACCCTGGCCCTGGACGGCAGCTTCGCGCTGCATCCGGCGCTGGCGTTCGCGCATGAGCTGTACGCGCGCAAGCAATGGCTGCCGGTGGTGGCGGTGGCGCCGCCGTACCGCGAGCGCTCGCACTTCGAGGCGCAGGATTGCCTGGAGAACGGCACCGCGCGGCCCAGCGGCGCGTCCAGCGGCTGGCTCAACCGCTGCGCGCTGGCCCTGCACGGCGCCGAGGCGGTGTCGGTGAGCGCGGTGACGCCGCTGATCATGCGTGGCCCGGGCGCGGTGAACAGCTGGTCGCCGCCGCTGCCGAGCGCGGTCAATCCGATCCTGCTGCAGCGTCTGCAGCCGCTGTATGCCGCCGATCCGCAGCTGGCCGGCGATTTCGCGCGCGCGCTGCGCGAGCAGGGCATGCAGGTGGACAGCGTCAAGGGTGGGCAATTGCCGCAGGCGATGAGTGCGGCGGCCAGCTTCATGGCCAAACCCGACGGGCCGCGGATCGGTTTCGTCGAGGATGCGGGCTGGGATACCCACGGCAACCAGGCCGCGGTGCTGCAGCGCAAGCTGGGCGAACTGGATGCGGGGCTGCGCGCGTTCCACGATGGCGCGCAGGCCTGCTGGTCGCGCAGCGTGGTCGCGGTGGTGACCGAGTTCGGCCGCACCGCCGCGGTGAACGGCACCGGCGGCACCGACCATGGCACCGGCGGCGTGGCCTTCCTGGCCGGCGGCGCGGTGCGCGGCGGGCGCATCGCCGGCGACTGGCCGGGGCTGTCGCCGCGGGCCTTGAACGAGGGCCGCGATCTGCGCGCCACCAGCGACCTGCGCAGCCTGTTCCGGCACGTGCTCGCTGCGCATCTGGGCGTGTCCGAGCGCGCGCTGGACACCCAGGTGTTTCCCGGCAGTGCGGCATTGCCCAGGCTGGAGGGGTTGGTGGCCTAGCGACTGAGCATGCGGCATGGGCCGCACGCGCACCGGGCGCCGACGGCAGGTCGGCGCCCGGGCGATCACCGGCGTGCCGGACTCAGTTCTGCGACGGATTGTTCTCGGCGAAGTACTCGTGGCTGTCGGCGTTCTTCACCGCGCGCGCCGGATCGTTCTTGGCCAGGCTCTTGGCCGCGCTCTGGCCGTACGCGGTGTCCTGGGTGCCGGCGACCACGCTGAAGTGGCTCATTTCGTGGATCAGGGTGCCGGCCTTGGAGTCGGTGCCGGTCAGCGGCGCGCTCCAGAACGCATTGCAGACGTAGATCTGGTACGGCTGGTTCGGATACACGTAGGCGTAGGAACTGTCGCTGCAGCCGCAATTGATGGTGATCTGGCCGTTGTTCTGGTCGATCGCCGAATCGATGTTGACGAAGTTGGACGTGGCGGTGCTGTAGCGGCTGGCGTTGTAGGCGCCGAACCAGGTGGTGTAGCGCGCGCCGGTGCTGCCGCCGTTGAGGTAGGTCTTGGCGTTCTGCGAGTAGGTGCGCGCCGCGTTCACCGCGCTGCCGATGGTGCTGATCTGGCTGGTGCTGCACGAGGCGTAGTTGACGCCGTTGACCACCGCCTGCGGGCCGACCATCAGGTCGTTGCGCACCGCATGGCCGCGGCCGCCATCCAGCCATACCGTCAGCGGCGCGCTGGACAGGGTCTGCGGCTCGCCGTCGGCACGCAGCATGCGCGCGCCATCGGCGAGCGCGGCGCCCTGCAGCGGCGCGTCGAGGCGGATGCTGTAGGTGCCGCTGCGGGTCAGGTCGTAGGCGCGGCTCAGGTCGATCTGCGCCTGCTTCGCTTCGCCCGGCTGCAGCACCACCATGTCCTCGGCGCGCGGCGCGGCGCGTTTGACCAGGCGCCCGACGTAATCCACCGGCTTGCCGTCGCGCTGGACCTGGAACAGGGCGTTGTCGAGATCGCCCAGCGGCAGTTCCCACTTGGGCACGCGTGCGACCTGCGTGCCGGTGTTGCGCACGGTCACCGCCATCTGGCCGCGCTGCTGGCCGTCGGCGTCGGCGACCGGCGTCAGTTCGACCTGCAGCGGCGCGGGCGTGCGCGTGAGTTGCGATTGCGCCGTGGCCGCCGAGATGATGCCGACCAGGCTGAAGCCGATCGCTGCCGAGATCCGGGATGCGTGTTTCATGCAGTCTCTCTCCGTCGAAAGTGGGCGCCCCGTGACAGGGGCCGAAGCAAACTAGCCCGGTGATGCGCGCGTGCGCGTCGCAGGTGCGTTTGTCTTCGATTTCGTCCAGCGAAGCGCGCGCCAGGTCTCAGTATCGGCATCGCGGACAGACATCGCCGCGCGTGAGTGTCGCGCTGCAGCGGCATGCACTGGATCGAGCGCAGCGTTGCGGATAGGCCATGTGGCGATCACGCTCGCACTGTGCGTGTGCGTGTGCGTGTGCGTGCGAGATCGTGCTGGTGGCGGCGTTTGCCGAAGGCGATGAGGACGTCCGGGATCTCCATTCGCCGCAGCCGGCGTCATCGCGATCTGCAGCGGTATGCGCGGCGTCGGAATTTTTGCGGCAACGCGGGTTGCCGTGGCGTGAGATGCGCCTGGTCGCCTGGTGTGGGAGTCAACCGTCATGCATCCGCGACGAGCGGCGTTGCGGACGATCGGACCGCGAAAGCAGTCGGGACTGACGTCCCTCCCACATTGCCTCAGACACTCACCGCAAGCCCATGTAGCAGTGGCTTCAGCCGCGACAGGCATGACCGATGCCGTCTGTCGCGGCTGAAGCCGCTCCTGCAACAGCGCCTCTGGTCATCACGGGCTGCGCGCGGCCAGCGCCAGCATCCATCCCTGGTTTCGCGGATGCGGTGCAGCGCCTGCGCGGCTAATGACGCGTGCGGCCCAGCCGCAACGATCGCACGCGTCGAGCGTGGCGATCAGTGCGCGCGATCGACCGCGAGCCGCGCCAGCGCCGCCAGTGCATCGGCGGCAGCGCCATAGCCGTGCAGGCTGTCCTGCATCGCCTGCGCCAGTTCGGCCAGCTTGGCCTTGGCGCCGTCCATGCCCAGCAGGGCCGGGTAGGTGGATTTGGCCTGCGCCGCGTCCTTGCCGGCGGTCTTGCCGAGCTGTTCGGAGCTGGCTTCCACGTCGAGGATGTCGTCGCGCACCTGGAAAGCCAGGCCCAGCGCGGTGGCGAAGCTGTCCAATTGCGCGAGCGCGGCGGCGTCGGCGCCGCCGCCGAGCGCGCCCAGGCGCACGCTGGCGCGAATCAGCGCGCCGGTCTTCAGCGCATGCATGCGTTGCAGGTCCGGCAGCGCCTGCACGCGGCCGGTGGCGTCGATGTCCAATGCCTGCCCGCCGCACATGCCGGCCGCACCGGCGGCCTCGGCCAGGGTCTGCAGCCACTGCACGCGCAGCGGTGCCGCCGCGTCCTCGGCATTGGCCAGCAACGCGAACGCCAGGCTCTGCAGCGCGTCGCCGGCGAGGATCGCGGTGGCTTCGTCGAAGGCGATGTGCACGGTCGGCTGGCCGCGGCGCAGGGCATCGTCGTCCATCGCCGGCAGGTCGTCGTGGACCAGCGAATAGGCGTGGATCAGTTCCACCGCCAGCGCCGGTGCATCCAGGCGCGCGGCGTCGGCGCCGAACAGCGCGCCGCTGGCATAGACCAGCAGTGGGCGCATGCGCTTGCCGCCGCCGAGGGTGGCGTGGCGCATCGCCGCGTGCAGGCGCTGCGGCGCCAGCGTGGCGGCCGGCAACTGCGCCTGCAGGCCGGCTTCCACCCGCTCGCGCCAGTGCGCGAACGCCGCCTCAGCCGCCATGGGGCGGCACGGGATCGAAGGGTTCGGCGCTGTCGGGCTGCTCGGGATCGCTGAGCAGGCGCACGCGCAATTCGGCCTGCTCCAGCGCCTGCTGGCATTGCCGATACAGGCCCACGCCACGCTCGTAGGCGCTGAGCGACTGCTCCAGGCTCAGGTCGCCGGCTTCCATCTTCTCCACCAGCACTTCCAGCTCCTCGAGCGACTGCTCGAAGCGCGCGACCGGGGAGGCATCGTCTTGGGACTTCTTGGGCATGGCGAAAGTGTGCGCGGCGGCGGCGGCAGGGTCAATGCGAGGCGGGCGCCGGCGCCGGCAGCGCATCCAGCTCAAGGCGTGCAGCGTGCGCCTGCAGCCAATCGTGCAGCGGCGCGGCCAGCAGGTCCGGTCCGGCAGCCAGCAGTTGCGTGGCGTCGAACAGCAGCGGCAGTCGCATGCGCTGCCAGGGTGGCAGGGCCTGCGTCTGCAACAGGTGCTTCAGTGCCTGCGACTGCGTCCGTCCTGGCAGAAGCAGACGTTCGCCGCCGCGGCGCGCGCGCACCAGCAGCGGCGTATCGAAGGCCAGCGTGGTGTCGGCGCGCAGGTGCAGGCGGCGGCCATCGGGCAATGGCAGCGGCGCGCGGCCGTCCCACTGCGCCTGCCAGTCGGCAGGCCAGGGCGCGGGGTCGCGCTCGGCGTACAGCGTGTCGTGCCAGCTGCGCACGCAGGCGCCGTGCCAGGCGAACTGCGCCGAAGCATCGGCGCGCGGCTGCAGCAGGTCGCGTTCGATCGCGGCCAGCCCGGCCGCCGGCAACGGCGGCAGGCCGGCCTGTGCGACCCAGCGTCGCAGCACGCGCGCGCGCCGCGCCGCAGGCAGGGCGCGCAGCGGTGCGAGCGGCAGCGGGGCACCGGGGGAGTCCTGCAGCGCGTCGAGCGCCGCGCCGTCGTCCACCTCCAGCAGCGCACTGGCGTCGGCGCATAGCTGCGCGCTGCGGGCGAGGGCGGCGTCGGCGTGCGGCCAGCGCTGGCGCAGCAGCGGCAGCACCTGCAGGCGCAGGAAATTGCGGTCGAAGCCGGGGTCGGCGTTGCTGGGGTCGTCGATCCACTGCAGGCCGTGCTGCTGTGCATAGGCATGCAGCGTACTGCGCGGCTGCGCCAGCAGCGGCCGCCACAGGCGGCTGCCGGCGAAATCGGACAGCGCCTGCATCGCCGCCAGGCCATCCGGGCCGGAGGCGCGCAGCGCGCGCAGCAGGAAGGTTTCGGCCTGGTCGTCGCGGTGCTGCGCCAGCGCCAGCCATTCGCCGGGCTGCAGCGCCTGCGCGAAGGCGTGGCGGCGCGCCTGCCGCGCGGCCGCTTCCAGGCCATCGCCGCTGTCGCGCGGCACCTGCACCCGCACCACCTGCAGCGGCACCGCCAGCGCGGCGCACAGCTGCGCGCACTGCGCGGCCCAGGCGTCGGCGTCGGCATGCAGGCCGTGTTGCACATGCAGCGCGCGCAGGCCGGCGTGGCGGTACGACGGCTGCTGCGCGAGCAGGTGCAGCAGCACGGTCGAATCCAGTCCGCCGCTGAGGCCGAGCAGCAGCGGCGCCGGTGCCGGATCGGGCAGCGCGGTGGCGAGTGCGGACAACGGGGGCGTAGAGGCGTGCGGCGGCATCGCGTCACTGTAGACGCAAGCGCAGGTCAGCGCGAAGCGTGGCATGGCGACGTCTTTGCGCCTGAGCAGCGTTGTGGGAGGGACTTCAGTTCCGATGCCTTTCAGCTAATCGCGTCGGGACTGAAGTCCCTCCCACAAGAGCAATTGTCGGCACTCGGGACTATCCAGACTGCTTGCTCAGCCGTTGCCTGCTCGATGTCGGCCGCCAGCACGCGACGACTGGCCCGCCGCCAGCGCGCGACGGTGCTTGAAGCCGCGCAACGTGAGGTAGCCCCATGTGGGAGGGACTTCAGTCCCGACGCGGGGATGTCTCACCTCGCGGACGATGCGCTTCCCGCGACATCGCTGGAGATTCAAAGAGACGCGTTGCAGAGAACCAGCCTTGGCGACCTTCTCCGCGACAACGCGGCCATGCCGCACACGATCATCGGCTCATCGGCTCATCGGCTCATCGGCTCAGCGCTTGGGCGCCGGCACTTCGCGGTTGTGGCGATCGATGGAGTACCAGCGGCCACCCTGCATCGGCGTGTGGCCGTCGGTGTCGGGCGTGCCCGCGCTGCAGCCGTCGCAGACCTCGGCCACGCCGTGCTCGAACGGCCAGGCGAAGTCGTGGACCGGCGCGATCACCTCGCGCAGCTGCCGGTCGTAGAAGCCGATGCGGCCGTGAAAGATGCCGCGGGTCAGCCCTTCGGTGAAACCATCCGGACCGTTGTCCCAGGTGATCACCGGCAGGCTGCGGCCGTCGGCGCGCACGTAGTAGAAGCGTGCGCCGACGCTCAGCAGCGCCAGCCCGTCGCGATCGAAGGGCAGGCGCCGCAGCGCCTGTGGCGTCAGCGCCAGGCGTTCGTCGGCGCCGAGCCGACAGCCCGGCACCACCGGCCGATCGCTGTTCGGGTCGCCCAGTCGGCAGGCCTCGGTGGCCGGTTGCGCCGTGGCCGCCGGCACCGTGCCGAGCGCTGTAAACGCAGCGAACCCTGCGAGCAACGCAACGGCCACGCGCAGGCGGCCGCGGTGCGGCCGACACCGCCTCATTGCGCGGTGGCGGCGCTAGTCATGAACGCCGTCGGCTTGGGCAGTTCCACCGGCACCCCGTCGCCGTTGCAGGTGCCCGCCTGGCATAGCCGCGCACGCAGCGTCGGCGTGGCCTGCACGATCACGTGGTAGATCACGTTCTCTTCCAGACTGCCGCGGAAGGCGTTGCTGCCGGGGCCGCGCGCCCAGATGCCGACGTCGTCGCCGCCATGGGTCTCGGCCTTGGTCGGCACCAGCGCTTCCTGCATGAAGTCCGGGCTTTCGGTGTCGACGTGGGTCAGGTCGGGACGGCCGTTGGCCGGCTCGAAATTGCTCGGCGCATGCGGGAAGGTCTTGATGCCGGCCGGCTGCTGGTTGCTGGCGCCGGTGTAGCCGGGGCCGTTGGCGTAGCTGAGCGTGGCATAGGGCTGGCCGTTGCCGTCCAGCGCCAGGTCGCCGGTATTGGCGTCCTCGCCGCTGGTGCCGCGCACCTTGCCCAGGATCGGGTTGCCGCGCTGCGGGTAGCCGACGAAGTTCAGCGTATGCGAATGGTCGGCGGTGACGATGATCAGCGTGTCCTCGGCCGAGGTCGCGTCCGCCGCGGCCTGCACCGCCTGCGACAGGGCGATGGTCTCGTCCAGCGCGCGGTAGGCGTTGCCGGCGTGGTGCGCGTGGTCGATGCGGCCGCCTTCGACCATCAGCACATAGCCGTTCTTGTCCTGCGACAGGGTACGGATCGCGGCCTTGGTCATCTCGGCCAGGCTCGGGTCGCCATTGGCGCTGCGGTCGCGGTCGTGGTCGAACTGCATGTGGTCCGGCTCGAACAGGCCCAGCAGCGCCGGCGCGTTCTGCGCCGCTTCCAGTTGCCCGCGGGTCCACACGTAGGCGCCCTGCGGATGGCGCTGGCGCCATTCGCCGACCAGATCGCGGCCGTCCAGGCGCAGGCCGACCTTGTCGTCGTACTCGGGGTCGCGCTGCTCGACGGTGGTGAACTGGCCGCGGCCGCCGGCCAACATCACCTGCGGGCCGCGCCCGAAGCGTGCGCTCACCATCTGCTGGGCGATGTCGCGGCAACCCTCGGCCACCGCCTTCTCCGGCAGGTCGGCATCGCTTTCCCAATTGCGCTCGGGTACGTGCGCGTAGGTCGCGGCCGGGGTGGCGTGGGTGAGACGGGTGGTGGTGACGATGCCGGTGCCCATGCCGGCGCTGTCGGCCAGTTCCAGCCAGCTCAGCAACTGCTTGCCGAGGCTGTCGGCGCAGGCGTCGCGCTTGCCGGCGGCCACGCCGATCGCGCCCATGTGGGTCTTCACCCCGGTGGTGATCGAGGTCATGGTGCCGGCCGAATCCGGCGTCTGCGAATCGGTGTTGTAGGTCTTGCTCAGCGCGGTGGCGGGGAACGCTTCCCACGACAGCTGGTTCTCTTCGCCGGAGGCGCCCTTGCGCTGGCCGTCGAGGATGCGCGCGGCGGCGACCGTGGTCAGGCTCATGCCGTCGCCGAGGAACAGGATGACGTTCTTGGCCTTGCCGCGCATCGCACCGTTGTTGGCGGCCTTGGCGGCGCCGCTGCGGTACCACCAGGCCGGGGTCTCGCCGGCCGGATGGGCCACGGCGGGGACGACGATCGGCGCGACGTTGGCGCTGGCGGCCGGCGCATGCGGCGTGCTGGCGCAGGCGCCCAGCAGCAGGGTGGAGGCGGCGGCGAGGGCGGAAACGGGTAGGCGCATACGCAGAACGGGTCCTGAACAACGAAGTCCCCTGCATTATGCCGGCTGCGACAAGGCACGCCGATGACATCGCGCCTTTCCAGCCATGGCGTCGTCGCTGCTGCCGGGGTGCGCTATCGTGCGAAACCCCCGATCTCTCTGGACAGCGTCGATGAAACTGGTGACGGCCTGGTTACGCATTCCGTTCTGGCAGCGCGTGGTCGCCGGCTTCCTGCTGGGCGCCCTGGCGGGCTGGGCGCTGGGCCCGACCGCGGAGACCTGGTTCAAGCCGCTGGGCGATCTGTACGTCACCCTGATCAAGATGATCGCGGTGCCGCTGGTGTTCTTCGCCGTCATCAACGCGATCTCGGCGCTGCACGGGCAGCAGTCGGTGGCCAAGCTGGGCGGGCGCACCTTCCTGTGGTTCGTGGTCACCGCGGCGCTGGCGGTCGGCGTCGGCCTGGCCGTGGGCACGGTGCTGCAGCCGGGCGCCGGCCACCTGGGCCTGCGCGTGGACAGCGCCTGGACCCCGCGCGATGTGCCCAGCCCGGTGCAGGTGCTGCTGGACGTGGTGCCGTCCAACCCGTTCTATGCGCTCACCGGTATCGGCACCAAGACCAATGCCGCTGGTGAGACCGTGCTGGCGGCCGGGCGCGGTTCGATTCTGCCGGTGATCTTCTTCGCCGCGCTGCTGGGCTTTGCCATGGTCAAGCTCGGCGAGCGCGTGGCCGAGGCGCGCAAGCTCACCAAGCAGATGAGCGAGATCATGATCCAGGTCACCCGCTTCGTGCTGGAGATGACCCCGCTCGGCACCTTCGGCCTGATCGCCGCGCTGGTCGGCGGCTACGGCTTCGGAAAGCTGCTGCCGTTCGGCAATTTCGTGCTGGCGCTGTACCTGGCCTGCGCGATCCACATCGTGGTGGTGTACAGCGGCCTGCTGCTGGTGCACGGGCTGAACCCGTGGAAGTTCTTCCGCGGTGCCGCGCCGGGCATGCAGGTGGCCTTCGTCAGTTCCTCCAGCTTCGCCGCGATGCCGGTGGCGTTGCGCTCGATCACCCACAACCTCGGCGTCAACAAGGACTACGCCGCGTTCGCGGTGCCGCTGGGGGCCAGCATCAAGATGGATGGCTGCGGCGCGATCTTCCCGGCGCTGTGCGCGGTGTTCATCGCCCAGTACACCGGCGTGCCGCTGACCGCCAACCAGTATTTCGTGGTGCTGATCGCCTCGGTGCTGGGCAGCTTCGGCACCGCCGGCGTGCCCGGCACCGCGGTGGTGATGGCCACGGTGGTGCTGAGCGCGGCCAACCTGCCGCTGGAGGTGATCGGCTACCTGTACGCCATCGACCGCGTGCTGGACATGATGCGCACCATGACCAACGTGACCGGGCAGATGCTGGTGCCGGTGCTGGTGGCCAAGGAGACCGGCCTGCTCGATCGCACCATCTACGAGGCCGCCCCGAGCAATGTCGGCCTGGAAGATCCGCCGGTCGACGGTTCCGGCCAGGTGCGTTGATGCGTCCGTGAGTACGCCTGCCGAGAGCCTGCGCGCGCAGCTGCGACAGTTGCCCGGGCTGACGCTGCACGCGGGTGTGCTGGTGCACGACGCGCTGCCGGACGACCCGTTCGAGCAGCGCTACCTGGACGTGCGCCGCCGCGAAGGCCGTCTCTACAGCGACGCGCAGGTGCGCACGCTGCCGCAGCCGCCCGGCGCGCTCGGCGCCAGTCACGAATGGCGGGTGCGCGCCGAATCGTGCCGGCGCCTGTTGCGCCATCTGCGTGCGCGTGGCGGCGACGGTCCTCTGCTGGAACTCGGCTGCGGCAACGGCTGGCTGTCGTATCGCCTGGCCAGCGGCCTGCAGCGCGAAGTCTGCGGTGTCGACGTCAATCGCACCGAACTGGCGCAGGCGGCGCGGGTCTTCGCCGACGCGCCGCGGTTGAGCTTCGTCGCCGGCGACATCCTGCGTTTGCCGCTGCCGGCGCAGCGGTTCGATGTCGTGGTGGTGCCGGCCTGCCTCCAATACTTCGCCGATCCGCGTGCGCTGATCGCACGCCTGCTGCAGCTGCTGCAGCACGACGGCGAACTGCACATCCTCGATAGCCCGTTCTACGCCGACGTCGAGCAAGCCAGGGCCAGCGCCGCGCGCAGCCTGCGCTACTTCAGCGGCCTGGGCTGCGCCGAACTGGCGCAGCAGTACCACCAGCACACCGAGGCGGTACTGGACGGCATCGTGCTGCGCCGGCTGTTCGACCCACGGCGGCTGTCGGTGCGCTGCCTGCGGGCGTTGCGCTGGCGCCAGCCGCATTTCCCGTGGCTGTGCATCCGCAAGCGCGACAATCTCGCGCTGGCCGCGGCCTAGCCGGCGCCGTCGGCCGCCGGCGCGTCTGCGGCGACACCTTATTGCGGCGCCGTTGCGATTGGCGGCGGCGGCGCATGGCAGACTGCCGCCTCCTTCCCCTGCATGGACTCCCGATGAGCGGCACGCAACGCGAACTGACCTTCCGCTTCCTGGCCGAACCGATCGACGTCAACTACGGCGGCAAGGTCCACGGCGGCGTGGTGATGAAGTGGATCGACCAGGTCGGCTACGCCGCGGCGGTGGGCTGGAGCGGCCACTACAGCGTGACCGTGGCGGTGGGCGGCATCCGCTTCGTCTCGCCGATCCGCATCAGCGACATGGTCACGGTCGGCGCCAAGCTGGTCCACACCGGCACCAGCAGCATGCATTTCGCCATCGAGGTGCGCGCCCGCGATCCGATGGGCGGCGAGCCGCGTCTGTGCACGCATTGCATTATCGTGTTCGTGGCCCTGGACGGCGTCGAAGGCCGCCCCACCGCGGTGCCGGCCTGGCATCCGGACACGCCGGAAGACCATCGTCTGGCCGAGTACGCGCAGAAGGTGATGGAGCTGAGCAAGGGCATCGAGGACACCATCGCCCACTACCACGGCTGAGGGCGCGCGCCCGCGCGCTGGCTCAGGCGCGCCAGTCCGGGGGCGCGATGCGGCAGTCGCCGTCGAACAGGCGGCCGCCGTGCACGGCCAGTTCCTGCTGCGCCAGTGCCAGCACCGGCGCACCGTCGGCCTTGGCGAACAGCGCGGCGAAGGCCTGGTCGAAGCGTTGGCCCAAGGCCGGATCCATCCGTGCCAGCAGGCGCGGCACCCACTTGCCGCTGCCGTACCAATGGCCGCGTCCGCGCAGCGCCAGTTCCGCCAGGCGCGGATGCAGCAGGGCGCCGATGGCGAGGATCTCGGCGGCGCTGCGCTCGCCGCACAGGTCGTCGACCAGGTCAGTGATCTCGTAGCGCAGCGCGTCCCGTTGCGCCTGCGTCAGCGGCGGCGGCCCGGCCTGCAGCCGCGCGGCGACCTGGCCTTGCAGGCTGCGTGAGGATTCGGTCGCGGTGCCGACGAGGGTGCCCTCGGCGATCATGTGCAGCAGGCTGGGGCGGCCACGGGCGGCGTCTTCGTCGACGAACCAGGCCAGCGTGCCCGGGTCGTGCACGAAGGCTTCGACGGGCATGCCGTCGGCGAGGAACGATTCGCGGCGTGCGGCCGGCAGGCGCTCATAGACCACGACCAGGTCGAGATCGGAGAGATGCGTGCCTTCGCCGCGCAGGATCGAGCCGGCCGCGAAGCCGAACGCCGCGTCGGCGTAGCGGGTGGACAGCAGCGATTGCGCGATCGCCAGCGCCTGGGTGGGCGTGGGCAGGACGTGCTTGGCCGGCATCAGCGCAGCGCCTGCAATTGCGGCCAGGACGCGACCCGGCGGACGAGCTCATCGGCACGGCAGGACTGCGAGGCAGGCGAGGGGCGTGGTGTCATCGAAGTTCCGGTGACGCGATCGAGGCGGACAGCGTATCGTGCCGGCGGGCAACGCGGACGGCGACGATGACCCTCCAGGCGGACAGCGCGGAACTGCAGCGGCAATATGGCGACACCCAGCGGCTGGCGCAGCGTAAGTCGCTGCATGCCAAGTACGGCCGCGGCGATTGGTACCCTTGGTTGCGCGCGCAGGTGCCGCTGGCCGCAGACATGCGCGTGGCCGATATCGGCTGCGGCACCGGCCAGCTGTGGGGCGCGCTCGCCGGGCAGTGGCCGCCATCGCTGGCATTGCAATTGCTGGATCGCTCGCCGGCCATGGTCGCTGCGGCATTGGCGCAGGCGGCGGCGTTGCGGCCACGGGGTGTGGTCGGCGACGCGATGCGCCTGCCGCTGCGCGATGCCAGCATCGACGCCGCACTGGCCGTGCATATGCTCTATCACTTGCCCGATCCGCATGCGGGCGTGCGCGAGCTGCGGCGCATCGTTCGTCCAGGCGCGGCAGTACTGGCGGTGCTCAATGGTCGCGACAACATGCGTCAACTCGCGCAACTGGTCGCCGGGGTGGCTGGTGGCCCGGACCGCGACCCGTCCACCCTGCGCCTGGACGCGGAGGCGGGCGCGCGCCTGTTCGCCATGCACTTCGCACAGGTCCGGGTCGCACGCTTCGACGACGTGCTGGTCTGCACCGATCCCGAGGACGTCATGGCCTATCTGCAGAGTCTGCCGTTGCCGCCGCAGGCGCACGCGTCAGCCTTGCGGCAGGCGGTAGAGGCGGCGTTTGCGCATGGCGACGGCGCGTTGCGGATCGACAAGGACGTGCGCGCGATCGTTGCCACCGCCTGAGGGCGGCCGCGTCGGTGCCAGTGGCACGACCGCCAGCCGGGCGGCCGCGAAACGCCACAACCAAAAAGGCCGCTGTCCCCAGCGGCCTTTTCTGTGCGGTATCTGCGGAGTGGCGGCTTACATCGCCACGCGGCGCGCCTGCACGAACTTCTCGCCCCAGTAGCCGGAGGTCAGCGTGTCCACGCGCACGTCCTTGCCGCGGCTGGGCGCGTGCAGGAAGCGGCCCTCGCCGACGTACAGGCCGACATGGTCGACGCGGCCCTTGCGACCGAAGAACACCAGGTCGCCCGGCGCCAGCGCGTCGCGGTCCTTGATCAGCTGGGCATTGGCCTCGCGGGCCATCTCGCGCGACACGCGCGGCAGTTCGATGCCCAGCGCGGTGCGGAACACGTAGCCGACCAGACCGCTGCAGTCGAAGCCTTCGGTGTCCTCGCCGCCCCAGCGGTACGGGGTGCCCAGCAGCGCCATGGCGCGCTTGAGCACGGACTGGACCTTGTCGCCGCCCGGCACCACGCCTTCGCGCGGGACCGGCTGGGACACGTCGTAGTTGGCCAGCAGGCGGCTGATGTCGCCGGCGAACATCGCCGAGCGGTCCATCAGCGGAATGGTGTCGTTGGCGGCCAGGTGCGGCAGCAGGGCGGCCAGGGTGGCGGTGGCGGCGGCGTCGGCCTTGCTGCGCGACGGTGCGGGCGCCTGGGCGGCGGCCGGCTTGGCCGAGGTGGTGGTGTTGGGGGTCTGCGCCGCCGCCTGGGCGGTGGTCGCGGTGGCGCTCACCTGGGCGGGAGCGGGGGCGACGGTCGCGATCGCTTCCGGGACGACGGTGTCGGCGGGAGCGGTCTGGGCCAGGGCCGGGAGGGCCGAGAAACAGAGCGAGGCGGTGCAGAAGAGGCGGAAAGCGGTCCGGCGGGGAACGGCGGGCTTGCCTGGAGAGGTCTGGGCTTCGGTCGTCACGCTTGGATCACAAAATAAAACGATGGGGGATCATGCCTTGTAGACAGAAATAGGAAGTTCAAATAAGGTTAAATTTTCGTAATTATGAATGTGGGTGAAATCACAGTTCAGCGCAAAACCCGCTTTGCGCCGGTGTAGTGGTCCCGCCAGTAGGCCCCGTCCAGCGAATCCAGGCGCACCGTGCCGCCCGTGCTGGGAGCGTGCACGAAGCGGCCTTCACCGACATAAATTCCGACGTGCGTCACATTTCCTGCGCTGCCGAAGAACACCAGGTCGCCGGTGCTCAGCCGCTGCGGATCGATCCGCGGCCCCTGCACCGCAGCTAGTTCGCGCGAGGTGCGCGGCAGTCGCAGGTCGAGCATGTCGCGGTAGACGTAGGCGACCAGGCCGCTGCAGTCGAACCCGGACTCGGGGGTGTTGCCGCCGTAGCGGTAGGGCGTGCCGACCAGGCCCAGCGCCCGCATCAGCACTGCGTTGGCCGCGCCCGGGTCGGCCGGCGCCACCTGCGGCCACTCGCGCACCGCCACCGGTGCCGGCCGGGTGTGGCGGACCTCGTGGCGTCCGCAGGCCGCCAGCGCGGCGGTGCACAGCAGCGGAAGCCACCACGGGAACGCGCGGCGGCCGCGCGGCGAAACTGGCGTGTTGTGCATGGAGCCGGGATAATGCGCGACCTCAGAAGGCCGCCATCATGGCGGCGCTCCCGGCGGCCGACAAGCCGCCCATCCCGTCTGCCCCCGGCAGCCACAGCGCAGAGTGCACATGAAGATCGAAAAAGACCGCGTCGTCCGTTTCCACTACACCGTTTCGGAAGTCGGTCAAGAACCGATCGAAAGCTCCAAGGACCGCGATCCGCTGGTGATCCTGGTCGGCCACGGCAACATCATCCCGGGTCTGGAGAACGCGATGATGGACAAGGCCGCCGGCGACAGCTTCGGCGTCGACGTGGCCGCCAAGGACGCCTATGGCGAGTACCGCGAGGGCCTGAGCCAGCGCGTGCCGAAGAAGCATTTCGGCGCGGTCAAGCTGCAGCCGGGGAGCCAGGTGGTGCTGCAGACCAACTTCGGCCCGCGCGCGGTCACCGTGCAGAAGGTCGGCATGAGCGTGGTCGACGTCGACCTCAACCACCCGATGGCCGGCAAGGACCTGCACTTCGACGTGGAGATCGTCGACGTGCGCGAGGCCAGCGCCGAAGAGATCGAGCACGGCCACGTGCACGGCGACGGCGGCCACCACCACTGAGTGCGTTGGCGGCGGTGCCGGTCGCGCCGGTGCCGCCAGCCCTGGCGCCGCACGCAGCGGCGCCGTCGTGCCGCTGCGGACGCCGGCGGCCTTCCTGATCGCGGCGAGGGACATCGCCGGCCTTCCGCCCGGTGCCGCCTTGGCCACTTCCGCCCCCGTGTTGCAGCCCGTCGCGCCCGCCGAGCGCATCGCCACGCTGGACGTGCTGCGCGGTTTCGCCCTGCTGGGCATCCTGCTGATGAACATCGAGGGCTTCGTCGGCCCGCTGGACGCGGCGATGACCGGCCTGGATCCGGCGCTGCGCGGCGCCGACCGCGTCGCCGACGCCCTGGTCTACATCCTGGTGCAGGGCAAGTTCTACACCTTGTTCTCGCTGCTGTTCGGCATGGGCTTCGCGGTGATGGTGCAGCGCGCCGAGATCGCGCGACGGCCGTTCAGTGGCTTCTTCCTGCGCCGCAGCGCGGGGTTGCTGCTGATCGGCCTGCTGCATGCCGTGCTGCTGTGGTCCGGCGACATCCTGGTCAGCTACGCGCTGTTGGCGTTCATGCTGCTGGCGTTTCGCGAGGCGCCCACGCGCTGGCTGCCGGGGATGGCGATGGTGGTGTACCTGTTCGCGCCGGCGCTGTGGCTGCTGGTCGGCGCCGCCGCCTGGGCGGCGCAGGCCGATCCGCACGCTGCAGCGCAGTGGCATCGGGACATGGCCGAGCAGGCGCGGCACGGCGCGGCGGCGCTGGCGCAGCAGCGCGAGGTGTTCGGCCATGGCAGCTACGCAAAGGCTACCGCGCAACGCGCGCGCGACCTGGTCGAATCGCTGAGCGGGCTGGTGTTCAACGCGCCGACCATCTTCGGCATGTTCCTGCTCGGCGCCTGGTGCGTGCGCAGCGGCCTGGCCGCGCAGCCGCAGCGCTTCCCGCGGCTGCTGGCGGTGCTGCGCTGGGGTGTGCTGCCGCTGGGCCTGGCGCTGATGCTGCTGAGCTTCCGGCTGGAGCCGTGGATGGACCCGGCGCGGCTGGATCTGCGTCTGACCTGTGCCTACGCCCTGGCCAGCGTCGCCAGCGGCCTGATGGCACTGGGCTATGCGGCCTGGCTGGTGCGCGCCGCGCCGGCGCTGCAGTGGCTGGCGCCGGCCGGGCGCATGGCGCTGAGCAACTATCTGCTGCAGTCGCTGGTGTGCACCACGTTGTTCTACGGCTACGGCTTCGGCTATTTCGAACAACTGCCGCGCGCCTGGCAGATCCCGTTCGCGGTCGCGCTGTTCGTGCTGCAGGTGGCGCTGTCGCACTGGTGGCTGCAGCGGTTCCGCTTCGGCCCGGTGGAGTGGCTGTGGCGCTCGGCCAGCTACCTGCGCTGGCAGCCGATGCGCCGCCGCGACGCGGCCTGAGCGCAGGCACTGCGGCGGCGTCCTCACATCTGCCGCGCGGCCGCCCATGGCATGCTCCGCGGCGACCGAGACATGCGACAGGACAGCCGATGGACGATGTGAACCGCGCGCACCGCGCCGCGCCCGATGCGACCCCGCCGCGCGCCGAGCGTGCGCCGTGAACGGGTCGATCCGCGATTACGACCTGCTGGTGCTGGGCGGCGGGTCCGGCGGCCTGGCCACCGCCTTCCGCGCCGCCAGCCATGGCGCACGTGTGGCGATCCTGGAGCCGAGCGCGCTCGGCGGGACCTGCGTCAACGTCGGCTGCGTGCCGAAGAAGGCGATGTGGCTGGCGGCGGATCTGGTCGAACGCATCGACCTGGCGCGCGCGGTCGGCTTCGCCATTCCCGAGGCCACGCTGTCCTGGGCGGAACTGGTGGCGCACCGCCAGGGCTACATCGGCAACATCCACGCCAGCTACCGGCGCCGGCTAGATGCCGACGGCGTGGTGCTGATCCCGCGGCGCGGCCGGCTGGTCGATGCGCACACCGTCGAATGCGACGACGGCGTGCGGGTCAGCGCCAAGCACGTGGTGATCGCCACCGGCGCGCACGCGCTGCGGCCGAATATCGACGGCGCCGAGCTGGGCCTGGTCTCCGACGACTTCTTCAATCTCTGCGAGGCGCCGCCGCGGGTGGCGATCATCGGCGGCGGCTATATCGCGGTGGAACTGGCCGGGCTGCTGCAGGCGCTGGGCAGCCGGGTGGAACTGTACGTGCAGGGCGAGCGCCTGCTGGAGCGGTTCGACGCGGAACTGGCACGGCAGCTTGCCGACAACCTGCGCCACCAGGGCGTGCGCCTGCATTTCGGTTACCGCGCCAGCGCCCTGCGCCGCAGCGGCGAGGACCTGTGCGTGGTCGATGCGCAGGGGCAGCCCGGCGAGAGCGTCGACAAGGTGTTCTTCGCGATCGGGCGCCGTCCCAACACGCGCGACCTTGGCCTGGAAGCGCTGGGTGTGCGCCTGGGCGACAAGCACGAGATCGTGGTGGACGCATACCAGAACACCGACGTGCCGGGGCTGTATGCGATCGGCGACGTGGCCGGCAAGGTCGGCCTGACCCCGGTGGCGATCGCCGCCGGGCGCAAGCTGATGGACCGCGTGTTCGGCGACCGGCCGCAGGCACGGCTGGACTACGAGAACGTGCCCAGCGTGGTGTTCTCGCATCCGCCGCTGGGCCAGGTGGGGCTGGGCGAGGAGCAGGCACGCGAGCGCTATGGCGCCGACGCGGTGACCGTGTACCGCAGCAATTTCCGGCCGATGCTGCAGGCGCTGGCCGATTCGCCGCAGCGCAGCCTGTTCAAGCTGGTGTGCGTGGGCGCCGAGGAGCGTGTGGTCGGCGTCCATCTGCTCGGCGATGGGGCCGACGAGATCCTGCAGGGCTTTGCGGTGGCATTGAAGCTGGGCGTGACCAAGCAGCAACTGGAAGACACCGTGGCGATCCATCCGACTTCGGCCGAGGAAGTGGTGCTGATGCGCTGAGGTCGCCGCGATCCGGCGGCTGGTTGGCTGTGGCGCCGTAGAATGGCGGCATGCACGTGTCCTCTTCTCCCTGCCGCGGCGCCGCGCGATGAGCGCGTCCGGTACGTCCGCCGCCGTCGCCCCCACCGCCACCCAGGCCAGCCTCGGTGGCGTGCTGCTCGCCGCCGGCGGCGCGATCGCGTTCTCGGGCAAGGCCATCATCGTCAAGCTCGGCTATCGCTACGGTGTCGATGCGGTCACCCTGCTGGCCTTGCGCATGCTGGTGGCATTGCCGTGCTTCGCGGCGATGGCGCTGTGGGCGGCGCGCAGCGCGCCGCCACTGCAGGCGGGCGACCGTTGGCGGATCGTCGCGCTGGGCGTGCTCGGCTACTACCTGGCCAGCTTCCTGGATTTCCTCGGCCTAGCCTACATCACCGCGACCCTGGAGCGGCTGATCCTCTATCTCACCCCGACCCTGGTGTTGCTGATCGGCGTGCTGCTGTGGCGGCGGCGTCCGCAGCGGCGCCAGCTGTGGGCGCTGGCGTTGAGTTACCTGGGCGTGTTGCTGGCGTTCGGCCACGACCTGCAGATCGGCGGCGCGCGTACTGCTTGGGGGAGCTTGCTGGTATTCGGCAGCGCGCTGGCCTATGCGGCCTATCTGGTCGGCAGCGGCCAACTGGTGGCGCGGGTCGGCGCGGTGCGATTGACCGCCTACGCCAGCCTGGTCGCCTGCGCGCTGTGCATCGCCCAGTTCCTGCTGCGGCCGCTGCACGCGCTGGTCCTGCCGACACCGGTCTATGCGCTGTCGCTGCTCAACGGCACGCTGTGCACGGCGGTGCCGGTGCTGGCGACGATGCTGGCGGTGCAGCGCATCGGCTCGGCGCTCGCGTCGCAGATCGGCATGCTCGGCCCGGTCTCGACCATCGTGCTCAGCGTGCTGGTGCTGGGCGAGGCGATGGGGCCGTGGCAGATCGCCGGCACCGTGCTGGTGCTGGGCGGGGTGCTGCTGGTGTCGCGGCCGGTGCGGGCACGGTCGGCGTGAGTCCACGGCGGCCGCCCGCAGCGCGCGCGTCGGCGCCGGCCGCAACGGCGGCGGCCGAGGCGCATGCGCGGATCCTGGCGACGATCCGGGCGATCCCGTCGGGCCAGGTGCGCGGCTATGGCGAGGTGGCGATGCTGGCCGGGTTGCCGGGACGCGCGCGGCTGGTGGCGCGCCTGCTCGGCGGCAATGCCGATGCCGCGCTGCCCTGGCACCGGGTGCTGCGCAGCGACGGCCGCATCGCCTTTCCGGAAGGCTCGCGTGGCTATCGCGAGCAATGCCAGCGCCTGCGCGCCGAAGGCGTGGCGGTGCAGGGCGGACGGGTGAAGCGTGCGCCCGCGCCGGCGCGGGATCTCGATGCCGAGGTGTGGGGGCCTCGCTAGCGAGGCGCGCCAGAACTGCGGGGCTCGTGTCTCGAAGCGCAGAAGACGCCGGCTGTGAAGGGCTTAGCCCCTCTCCCCCCGGGAGAGGGGTTGGGGTGAGGGTAGGGGCGCGAAGCGCATGCGGTGTTTCAGCTGCACGAGGCTGCGCGCCGTACCCTCATCCGCCCCTTCGGGGCACCTTCTCCCAAGGGGAGAAGGGAACGCCAAGCCCCTCTCCCTCCGGGAGAGGGGTTGGGGTGAGGGTACGGCGC
>NZ_NQYT01000029.1:0-101258 GCF_009192935.1 Xanthomonas sp. LMG 12461 | reverse complement strand
CACCGCGCTTGCCAGTACCCAAGGACAGCTTCGCGTCTACGGCGTGAGCAATCCCGGCAAAGTCGATATGCCGTGACAGCAGAGCCAGAGGATCGCCGATCTGCTGCCGCTTGGCTTCGCGTTCGTGGCCGGCAAACAGGCTGATCATCGTGGCGTCCTCGGCGTGTTCTCCAGACCAATGATGCCAAAGGCGGGGTTTTTAGAGGGGCCCATGAGACGCGGCGCACTGCGTGCTGCGCGCAAGGAACCTTTTGTGCGACATGCAAGCGGTCGCGCGCTGTGCGCCGCACCCTCACCCCAACCCCTCTCCCGCAGGGAGAGGGTCTTGAGCTTGAGCGTGCGCGACGTTGCTTCAGCCATCGAGACCCGCCTCCCTTCTCCCACCGGGAGAAGGTGCCCCGAAGGGGCGGATGAGGGTACGGGTGCCGCTGCGTACAACGAAAGCTAGTAGCAGCTAACCCTCAGCCCCACAGAACCGCGCATAGTCGATATAACCAGGAAATGGCCGGTCCGGCGCGCACAGCGGGCACTGCGGATCGGCGGACAGGCGGGTTTCGCGGAAGCGCATCGCCAGGGCATCGAAGTGCAGCAGGCGGCCGCGCAGGGGTTCGCCGATGTCGAGCAGCAGCTTCAAGACCTCGTTGGCCTGCAGCAGGCCGACGATGCCGGGCAGCACGCCGAGCACGCCGGCGTCGGCACAGTTCGGTGCGAACTCCGGCGGCGGCGGCTCCGGGAACAGGCAGCGGTAGCATGGCGCCTGCCCGCGCCGGCGACCGGCATCGAACACGCTGACCTGGCCCTCGAAGCGCTGCACCGCGCCGTACACCAGCGGCTTGCCCAGCTTCACGCAGGCATCGTTGAGCAGGTAGCGCGCGGGAAAGTTGTCGGAGCCGTCCAGCACCACGTCCACGTCCTGCAGCAGCCGCTCGACGTTGTCCGCGGTGACCCGCTCGCGCACCGCCTCCACCCGCACGCCCGGGTTCAACGCGCCCAGGCTCGCCGCGGCCGACTCCACCTTGGCCTGGCCGATCCGCGCGTCGCCGTGCAGGATCTGCCGCTGCAAATTGCTGCGCTCGACCACGTCGTCGTCGGCGATACGCAAGTGCCCCACCCCGGCCGCGGCCAGGTAGAAACCGGCCGGCGAGCCCAGGCCGCCGGCACCGACCAGCAGCACGCGCGCGGCCTGCAGCCGGCGCTGGCCCTCGACCCCGACTTCGGGCAGGCGCAGATGCCGCGAATAGCGGTCGAAGAAGTCTTCCTGCGCCGGTTCCAGCGTCGGTCGCTGCAACGGCAAGCCTTCGCGCTGCCAGCGCGTGGTGCCGCCCAGCACGGAAGCGACCTGGGTGTAACCGGCCTGCGCCAGGAACAATGCGATGTCGTGCGAACGCTTGCCGCTCTGGCAGATCAGCAGCACCTCGGTGTCGGCGCCAAGATAGGCAGCCGGGTCGGCCTGCAACTGCGCGCGGGCCACGCCCTGCGCGCCCTCGGCCATGCCGGTGACGCGCTCGTGCTCCTCGCGGATGTCGATCAGGCGCGCGCCCTGCGCCTGCCGCGCCTGCGCCTGTGCCGGGGTCAGTTCTCGAATGCCCATGCGCGCATTATCGGCGCAAACCGGTTCCGCGTCCGCTGTCGACGGCGCGGCTGAAGGAACCTCGCGACGCGCTTGCCCGGGAACGCCCCGTCCCGCTGAAACCATTCCCACAGGCATCCTGTATCCGGCTTGATGATGTTGGATGCAGGTGCTTAGGGGGTGCCCTCAGTACGGCACCACCTCGACCACGTCGCCGGCCTGGAACTGGCGTGCGCCCTCCTCCAGCCGCAGCAGCACGTCGCTGTCGGCGGCGCCGCGCAGGCGATGCGAGCCGTCCGCGGGATTCGGCTCTGCCCACAGCTGACCGTGGGCGTCGCAGCGCATGCGCCCGCGCAGAAACTCCAGCCGGTCGTGGCGTTTGTCCCAGCCGGCCGCCAGCCGGGCGCGCCAGGCCCGATGCGGCTCGCTGCGCCGCTGCAGCGCATCCAGCAACGGCCGCCCGATCGCCAGGAAGGTCGCCAGCACCGACACCGGATTGCCCGGGAGACCCAGGAACAGGGCGCGGTCCCACTCACCGAACAGCAACGGCATGCCCGGGCGCATGCGCACCTTCCAGAACAGGATGCGGCCGTGCTCGGCCAGCAGCCGCGGCAGGTAGTCTTTCTCGCCGGCAGAGACGCCGCCGCAGGTCAGCACCACGTCGAACGCCGAGGCGGCGTCGGCGAGCATGGCCTGGATGCGCTGCGGATCGTCCGGCAGGGTCGGCCACGCGGTCGGCGCCAGGCCGAGCAGGCGCAGTTGCGCCATCAACATGTCGCGGTTGCTGTTGTAGATCTGCCCCGGCTGCAACGGCAGGCCCGGCTCGACCAGTTCGTCGCCGGTGGCGAACACCGCCACGGTCGGCCGCGCCGCCACCATCAACTGGTCCACGCCCAAGGCCGCGGCCAGGCCGATGCGCGAAGGCGTCAACAACATGCCGGCCTCGAGCACGCGCTCGCCGGCGCGCACGTCTTCGCCGCGCGCCCGCACGTGTGCGCCGACGGCGACGTCGGCGGGGATCTGCACTACGCCGTCATGCTCGTGCACGTTCTCCTTGATCACCACCGTATCGGCCCCGGCCGGCAGTGGCGCGCCGGTCGTGACCCGCAGGCATTCGCCGGGCGCGAGCGCCTGGTGCCGATCGGCGCCGGCGAACTGCTCGCCGGCCAGCCGCAAGTCGGTCGCCGCCCCCGGGGTCAGATCGGCATGGCGCAGCGCGAAGCCATCCATCGCGCTGTTGGCGAACGGCGGTAGGTCGATCGGCGCATCCAGCGGCTCCAGCAGGATGCGGCCATCGGCACGCGACGCTGCCAGGCGCTCGCTGTTGACGGGACGGGCACGCGCAGCGGCAGCGACGATCGCCAGCGCGTCGGTGTAGGCGATCCGGGAGGGATAGTCGGTCATGGTGGCGGCAGGATACCCGCTGCAGCCAGATCCTGCGGCGTGTTCAGATTGCCCAGCACGATTTCCGGCAGCGGCACCGGCCGCATCCGCAGGCGCTGCTGCAATGAGCGTGGCGCGTAGCGGGCGGCTGCCAGCGCCTCCTCCAGCGCCGGGCGCAGCGCGGCCAATCGGTACAGCGCCACCAACGGCTGCGCGCCGGCGGCATCCTCGACCCAGGCGCCATCGCACTCGTCAGCGGCTGCGGCCAGCACCGCAGGCAGATCACGCGGCAACACGCAGATATCGACCGGCACGGTCAGCAGCCAGGGCGTGGCACAGGCGGCGGCAAGCGCGTCCAGCCCGGCGATCGGTCCCAAGGAACGTTCCGCCCCGGCCAGTGGTGCGACGCGGTCCGGCACTGCCTGCAGCCCGATGGCGGCATAGTGCGGCAAGCTGCGGTTGGCGCTGACCACCACTTGGGCGACCTGAGGCGCCAGCGCCTGCACCAGCCATTGCACCTGCACCTGCCCGTCGCGCTGCAGCCAGGCCTTGTCGCATCCGCCCAGGCGTTGCGCGCGGCCGCCGGCGAGAATGCCGAGGGTGATCGCGCGCCGCGTATCCATCGTGCGGCTACTTGCCGCGGACGTGCTTCATCAGGCGCCGCTTCTTGGCGATCTGGCGCTCGGTCAGCACGTTCTTCTTGCCTTCGTACGGGTTGGCGCCTTCCCGGAACATGAAGCGCACCGGCGTGCCGACCAGCTTGAAGCGCTTGCGGAAGAAGTTCTCCAGGTAGCGCTTGTACGACTCCGGCAGCACCTTCAGGCGCGTGCCGTGGACGATGAAGGTCGGCGGATTGCTGCCGCCCGGATGCACGTAGCGCAGCTTGGAGACGTGGCCGCGGATGCTCGGCGGCGGATTGCTCTCGTAGGCGATTTCCAGCGCCTGGTTGACTTCGCTGGTGCTGAACTCGCGCACCGCCGAGGCGTGCGCGCGATGGATCGCCTGGAACAGTTCGCGCATGCCCGAACCGTGCTTGGCCGAAATGCGCACCGCCTCGGCCCAGGCCACGAAGCCGAGCTTGCGCGACAGCAGGTCTTCGGCCTGCGCACGCTGGTAGTCGCTCTGCCCGTCCCACTTGTTGATCGCCACCACCAGGGCACGGCCGGCATCGAGGATCGCGCCGAGCACGGTCGCGTCCTGATCGGTCACGCCCTCGCCGGCATCGAGCATCAGCACTGCGACCTGGCATTGCTCGATGGCCTGCAGCGTCTTGAACGCGCTGAACTTCTCCACCGCCTCCTCGACGCGGCCGCGGCGACGCAGGCCGGCGGTGTCGATCAGCCGGTACAGGCGGCCGTCGCGCTCCAGGTCCACCGCGATCGAGTCGCGGGTGGTGCCGGGCACCTCGGAGGCGATCATGCGCTCCTCGCCCAGCAGGCGATTGACCAGGGTCGACTTGCCCACGTTCGGGCGGCCGACGAAGGCGATGCGCATGCGCGCCGGATCGGTGTCCAGGGTCTCGCCGGCGCCCTCTTCCGGCAGCCGCCCCAGGACCTCGTCGAGCAGGTCGTCGATGCCGTGGCGATGCGCGGCGGAGACCGCGATGGCGTCGCCGAGGCCGTAGCGCGCGAATTCGGCGCGCACCTGGTCCTCGTCGGTGCCGTCGATCTTGTTGATCAGCAGCAGGGTCGGCCGCGCCAGCTTGCGCAGCCAGGCCAGGATCTCGTCGTCGAGCGCGGACGATCCCTCGCGACCGTCGACCACGAACAGGATCAGGTCGGCCTCGCCGGCGGCGGCGCGCGCCTGCTCGGCAGTGGCGCCGGCCAGGCCTTCCTCTTCGCCGGAGATGCCGCCGGTGTCGACGATCACGAACGGGGTGTCCGGCTGCAGCCGGCATACCCCGTAGTGGCGGTCGCGGGTGACGCCGGGCTGGTCGTGGACCAGCGCGTCACGGCTGCGCGTCAGCGCATTGAACAGCGTGGACTTGCCGACATTCGGCCGTCCAACCAGGGCGACCAGCGGCAGCATCGCGACATCCTTCTCTTGTTATTGACCCAACCGGAACGCGGTCAGGTCGCCTTTCGTGTTCTGCATCAGCAGGATCCCGTCCGCGACCACCGGCTGCGCCACCAGCGGCTTGCGGCCGACCCGCTCGCGCGCGGCGAACTCGCCGTTGTCGAGCCGGAGCCAGTGCAGATAGCCCTTGTAGTCGCCTACCACGGCGTAATCGCCCTGGATCGCCACGCCGGTCAGCGACCGGCGCGCCAGCCCCGGCTGCGACCACATCGCCGATCCGGAGGCCTTGTCCAGCGCCCACACGGTGCCGGCGTTGTCGGCCACCACCACGTTGCCGGAACTCACGCCGACACCGCCGGCGCCGCCATGATCGCGGTTCCACAGCGGGCGGCCGCTCGGGCCTTCCAGCGCCACGGTCTCGTTCTTGAAGCTGGTCGCATACAGCGTGGTGCCGTCGAGCACCGGAGCGCCGTCGACGTCGGCCATGCGCTCCAGCTCGGTGCGGCCTTCCGGCACGCCGATGGTCTGCTCCCACAGCACGCGACCGTCCTGCATCGCCAGCGCGGCCAGCGTGCCGTCGTCGTTGCCGATGAACAGCACGCCCGGACCCGCCACCACCGGCGCATTGCCGCGCACGGTCAGACTCGGCAGTTCCTGCGCATTGAACCAGCGCTGCTGTCCGGTCGCCGCATCGAAGGCGGTGGTGCGGCCGTCGTTGCTGCGCACGAACACCATGTTCTGCGCGATCACCGGCGCGGCGATCACTTCGTTGGGCACCTTGGCGCGCCACTTCTCGGTGCCGTTGGCGGCATCGAGCGCGATCACGGCGCCGTCCAGCGCACCGACGACCACCAGGCCGTCGCCCACGCCCGGGCCACCGGCGAAACGCGGCAGCGGACGCTTCTTCTCGAGCCGCTTGCGCTCCTTGGCCTGCTGCTTCTCGTTGCGCAGGCGCTGCTTGTAGGCGGCGCGCTCGTCCTTGGACAGGTTCTTGCCGGACTCGCTCTCGACCTGGCTCTTCGGCTGGTCCTCGGCCTGCGACAGCTGCTGCTTGCGCGCCTGCTTGGCGTCGTATTCCCAAATGGTCTTGCCGGTCTGCAGATCCAGCGCGTACACCGTGCCGGAGGTCGCGGCCGCATACACCTTGCCATCGGCGACTACCGGGCGCTGACGCACGCCGATCTGGCGCTCACCCTTGCCGGCGTCGGTGGACCACAGCTTCACCACCTTCACCGACGGGGTGAACTTCACCAGTTCGGCCGGCTCGGCGGCTTTCTTGGCGGCCGCATCCTTGCCGGCGAACCAGCCCTTGACGGTGGTGCAGCCCGACAAGGCCAGACCCAGCAGGGCCACGGTGGCGACACGCTTGAACATGACTACCTTCATCAGATCGGCTCCGCGGCATTCGGCACGCTGCCGCCCGCATCCATCAATTTCGTTTCGACCACGCGCCGCTGCGGCGAGGCCACGTCCAGGCTGGTCAGCGCCTTGGCGTACGCATCGCGCGCCGCGTCGCGCTTGCCCTGCGCGATCAGCGCATCGCCGCGAATCTCCAGACCCTGCGAATCGGTGGCCGAGGCCACCAGCGCCAGCGCGTCCTGCGGCTTGCCGCCGGAAATCAGCAACCGCGCCACGCGATGGTCGACCAGCACCTTCATTTCGCCGTCGGCCTTGAGCGCGCGCAGCGTGGTCAACGCGGCATCGGACTTGCCGGCATCGACCTGCGCCTTGGCCAGACGCAGCGCTGCCAGTTCGGCGTAGATGTTGGTCGAGCCCTGCTGCAGTTCGGCCATGTCCTTGGCCGCCTTGTCCAGCTGATTGGCCTGGATGCTCTTGAGCACCGCTTCGTAGCGGGCGTTGGCCTGGGCCAGATCGTTGGACCGCTGCTTGGTCCACCACTGCCAGCCGATGATCGCGCCAAGGCCCAGGACGATGCCGCCGATCAGGCCGGCGCCGTTCTTCCTGAGCCAAGTGCGGACGCGTTCGCTTTGTTCGTGCTCGTCGAGCAGGTCGTCAATCGCCATGCGTACTCTCGCCCCGCCGCTGCGACGGGACATGAAAAAGTTGAAGATGAGGAACCGCGCCGCCGTCACTCGGAGGCGGGCACCACGGAACCGTCAGAGGATACCGCAAAGCGCGCCACGTTCGCGCGCCTGAACGGGGTCAGATCCACGGTACTCCCGGATTGCTGAACCTGGACCGCGGAGGCATTGCCCAGCACCACACGTCCGACCTGCCCCGGCGCGTACGTGCGGGTCTCGCCGGCCTTCAGCAGTGCCTTCTCCACCGGCGTGCCGTCGGGCGCGAGGATCTGCACCCAGCTGTCGCCCTGGAACGACAGGCTCAGACTGTTCTTCTCCGGCTCTGCCGCCGGACGCGGCATCGGCGTCAGCGAAGCGATGTACGGCGCCGCGGCGCTTGGCGCCGGACGCGTGGCCGCCGGCGTGGTCGGCACCGGCGCAGCGGCACCGTTGGCCGGCGTCGCCGTCGCGGCAGCGGTCGTGCCCGGCGTGCCCGGCACCACGTCCAGCGAGGCGGTGCTGGGGCCGCCGTCGTCGGCGAAATGGCTGCGGGTGGCGTACCACACCGGTACCGCCAATCCGGCGGTGATCACCACGTAGACCATGCGCCGCGTGGCGCTCTCGAGCATGCGCCGCAGCGGCGGCGTGTGCGTGTGGCTGATCAATTCGACCGGCTGCACCGGCGCGATCTGCGCGGTCTGCAGCAACGGCTCCAGGTCGACGCCGAGCAGGCGCGCGTAGCTGCGCAGCTGCCCGCGGACAAAGACCGGCGCGCCAAGGCGCTGCCACTGCTCCGACTCGAGTGCCTGCACCACATGCACCGGCATGCGCAGTCGGCTGCCGACGTCGTCGATGCTCAGGCCGGCCGCTTCGCGCGCTTCGCGGAGCTGTTGCCCGCAGCCTTTGGCGCCATCGAAAGCGTTCGGATTGGAATCACTGATCACAATGCACTAGCCCCGGGTGTCGTGGTCGCGGCGTCGGGAAACTCCTTGCGCAACCGCTGTTGGTAACGGCCGGCGGCAGCCTTGTCGCCCAGCCTTTGCTCAATCTGAATAGCAAGTTGTAACACGGAAGCGGTGGCAGGCGCAGCCGCCAGACGCCGCTCGGAGAAGGCCCGCGCCTCGAAAAAGCGCCCTTGCGCGACCTCGTTGCGGGCCATCGCCTCGAGTGCGTACGCGTTGTCCGGATCCAGCTCCAGCGCCTTGCGCAGGTCACGCTCGCCACGCTCGCGCTGGCCCACCTGCAGTGCGCAGCCGCCAGCGTTGGCCAGCGCCGAGGCCGGCGTGGCGTAGTCCTGCAGCGCGAGCGCGCGGTCGAACCAAGCCAGCGACTCCGCCGGCGAGCCGTTCGCGCACAGCCAGGCGCCGTAGTTGTTCAAGGTCGCGCCGTTGCTCGGCGCCAGCTCGGCGGCCTTGCGGTAGTACCCGCCGGCGGTCGCGGCATCGCCCTTGCGATCGGCGACCACCGCCAGCACGGTCAGTGCGTCGACCGAGTCGGCGTCCACTGCCAGCGCCTTGCGCGCATGCGTCTGCGCTGCGTCCAGGTCGTTGGAGGCTAGCCCGTTGGCGGCCAGGCCCAGTTGTTCCTGCAAGGCCACGCGCGACTTCACCGCGCGGCTGTCGCGGAAGGAATAATGCGGCTGCACCTGTTCGGCGGTGCGCACGGTGCCGGTCTTGGCAGCGATCCAGTTGCAGCCCGGCAAGGCCAGCACTGCGATCGCCACCACTGCGATGGAACGCCCTTGGCTACGCCGCCGCATCCCGATCCGCCCGCGTCTGCAATTCGCGCTTGAACTCGGCCTGCCGGCGGGTACGGTCCATGACCTGCCCCTTGAGCTGCCCGCAGGCCGCATCGATGTCGTCGCCGCGCGTGCGCCGCACCATGGTCAGCACCTGTGCGTCCAGCAGGATCTTCTGGAATGCACGGATCTCGGTCTCGCCGGAGCGCTCGTAGCGCGTGCCCGGGAACGGATTGAACGGGATCAGGTTGACCTTGCCGGCGTTCGACGCCTGCACCGCGTTGTCGAACTGGCGCATCAGCCGCGCCAGTTGCCGTGCATGCTCGGGCTGGTCGTTGATCCCCTTCATCAGGGTGTATTCGAACGTCACCGACTCGCGGCGCTTGTTGGCGCGCAGGTAGCGCGCACAGGCGTCCATCAGTTCGGCGATCGGGTACTTCTTGTTGAGCGGGACCAGGGTCTCGCGCAGCGCATCGTTGGGCGCATGCAGCGACACCGCCAGCGACACGTCGCTCTCGCTGGACAGGCGGTCGATCTGCGGCACCAGGCCCGAGGTGGACAGGGTCACGCGCTTGTTGGCCAGGCCGTAGCCCAGGTCGTCGCGCATCACGCTCATGGCGCGCACGACGTTGTCGAAATTCATCAGCGGCTCGCCCATGCCCATCATCACCACATTGGTGAGGCGGCGCATCTGGTGCGGCACGTTGCCCAGATGCCGCGCCGCCACCCACACCTGGCCGATGATCTCGGCGGTGGAGAGGTTGCGGTTGAATCCCTGGGTGGCGGTGGAGCAGAAGGTGCAGTTGAGGCCGCAGCCGACCTGCGAGGACACGCACAGCGTGCCGCGGGTCTTGTCGGGGATGTAGACGGTCTCGATCGCGTTCTTGCCGTCCACGCCCATCGCTAGCAGCCACTTGTGGGTGCCGTCGGCGGAAGGCTTGTCGAACACGATGTTGGGGACGACGACCTCGGCATGCTGCTGCAGCTTGGCGCGCAGCGCCTTACCGAGGTCGGTCATCTGGTCGAAGTCGGTGACGTAGCGGTGGTGGATCCACTTCATCACCTGGTGGGCGCGGTAACGCGCTTCGCCGAGGGTCTCGGCGAAGAAGCGCTCCAACCCCTCGCGATCGAGGTCGAGCAGATTCTGCTTGGCCGCCGCGCCGGTCCGCACGGGATCGGCGATGGCCAAGGGAGGATGGACGACCTCGTTCACGACGACCTCGCTTAGCGCGAAACCACTTCAGTGGCGGCGAAGAAATACGCCACTTCGTTGGCGGCGTTCTCGACCGAATCCGAGCCGTGCGCGGCGTTGGCGTCGATCGAATCGGCGAAGTCGGCGCGGATGGTGCCCGGCGCAGCGTCCTTCGGGTTGGTGGCGCCCAGCAGGTCGCGGTGCGCGGCCACGGCGTTCTCGCCTTCCAGCGCCTGGATCATCACCGGGCCGGAGATCATGAACTCGACCAGCGCGTTGAAGAACGGACGCTCGCGGTGCACGGCGTAGAAGCCCTCGGCCTCGCGGCGCGACAGCTGCTTGTACTTGGCGGCCACGACCTTCAGGCCGGCCTTCTCGAAGCGCGAGTAGATTTCGCCGATGACGTTCTTGGCGACGGCATCGGGCTTGATGATGGACAGGGTGCGCTCCAGCGCCATGGGAAGTTCTCCGTTGGGCGGGCCACTGAAGGCCCGAGGTTAACATGAAAAAAACCCGCGTCAAAACGCGGGCTTAGCCAGAATTGCGATGGACAATTCTATCCAATCGGCGCCGGCTTTGCACGGCCAGGCTGAATCGTGCTGCATAGCAGCATGACGCGCCCACCGCCCGGGCCTAGACTCAAACAATCGTTTGATTGATTCTGGCGGCCGCATGGCAAAGCAAGCGCACTTCTCGACCAAGGACCGCATCCTCAGCGCGGCCGAGGAACTGTTCGCGCAACACGGCTTTTCCGGCACCTCGCTGCGCCAGGTCACCAGCCAGGCCGACGTCAACATCGCCGCGGTGAACTACCACTTCGGGTCCAAGGAAAACCTGGTCAACGAGGTGTTCCGGCGGCGCATGGACGAAATGACCGCCGCGCGCATGGCGCAGCTGGAAACCGCGCAACGGCAGCATCCCGGCCAGCTCGGCCCGGTGCTGGCCGCCTTCGTCGAGCCGGCCCTGGCGATGGCCCAGGAGCGGCAGAGCGGCGGCGCCTTTGTGCGGGTGATCGCCCGCGCCTATGCCGAGAACAACGACAGCCTGCGCCAGTTCCTGTCCGACCACTACGGCCATGTGCTGCGCGAATTCGGCAAGGCCATCGCCGCTTGCGTGCCCGGGCTGAGCAAGCAGGAACTGTACTGGCGCCTGGATTTCCTGGCCGGCGCTCTGACCTACGCCATGGCCGACTTCGGCCTGATCAAGCGCCCCGCCGGCGTCAGCGAGGGCGCGCACCGTGCCCACGCCGCCCGCGAACTCATCCGTTTCGCCGAAGCCGGCTTCCTCGCCCATTCGGTTCCCTGATCCCGCAAACGTTGACCCACAGAGGCTGATCGCTATGTCCAATCCCCTGCTCGTCCGCCGTGCCGCCGTCCTGGGCGCGGGCGTGATGGGTGCGCAGATCGCTGCGCACCTGACCAACGCCGGCGTCGACACCGTGCTGTTCGACCTCCCCGCCAAGGAAGGCCCCGCCGATGGCGTGGTGCTCAAGGCGATCGCCAACCTGACCAAGCTCAGCCCGGCGCCGCTGGCCAGCACCGCGCTGGCCGAAGCCATCACCCCGGCCAACTACGACTCCGGCCTGGAGCAGCTGCGCGGCTGCGACCTGATCATCGAAGCCATCGCCGAGCGCATGGACTGGAAACAGGACCTGTACAAGAAGATCGCGCCGTTCGTGGCCGACCATGCGGTGCTGGCCTCCAACACCTCCGGCCTGGGCATCAACGCCCTGTCCGACGTGCTGCCGGAACAGCTGCGCCACCGCTTCTGCGGCGTGCACTTCTTCAACCCGCCGCGCTACATGCACCTGGCCGAGCTGATCCCGGCCAAGCACACCGAGCCGGCGGTGCTGGAAGGCCTGGAAAGCTTCCTGGTCACCACCCTGGGCAAGGGCGTGGTCTACGCCAAGGACACCCCGAACTTCATCGGCAACCGCATCGGCGTGTTCTCGATCCTGTCCACCATCCACCACACCGAGCAGTTCGGCCTGGGCTTCGACGAGGTCGACGGTCTCACCGGCCCGCTGGTCGGCCGCCCCAAGTCGGCGACCTACCGCACCTCCGACGTGGTCGGCCTGGACACCATGGCGCATGTCATCAAGACCATGGGCGACACCCTGCCGAACGATCCGTGGCATGCCTTCTTCAAGGCGCCGAAGTGGTTGGAGGCGCTGATCGGCAAGGGCGCGCTGGGCCAGAAGACCGGCGCCGGCATCTTCCGCAAGGTCGGCAAGGACATCGTGGTGCTGGACCTGCAGAAGCAGGACTACCGCCCGGCCGACCGCGCCGCCGCACCGGAAGTCGTCGAGATCCTGAAGATCAAGAACCCGGCCGAGAAGTTCGCCAAGCTGCGCGAGAGCCAGCATCCGCAAGCGCAGTTCCTGTGGGCGACCTTCCGCGACCTGTTCCACTACAGTGCCTACCACCTGGCCGACATCGCCGAGACCGCGCGCGACGTGGACTTGGCGATCCGCTGGGGCTACGGCTGGGCGCTGGGTCCGTTCGAGACCTGGCAGGCGGCGGGCTGGAAGCAGGTCGCGCAGTGGATCGCCGACGACATCGCCGCCGGCAAGAGCATGAGCAGCGCGCCGCTGCCGAACTGGGTGTTCGATGGCCGCGACGGCGTGCACGCCGCCGAAGGTTCGTACAGCCCGGCGCGCGACGCCAAGCTGCCGCGCTCGGCGCTGCCGGTGTACAAGCGCCAGCGCTTCCCCGATCCGCTGCTGGGCGAGAAGTTCGCGCAGGGCGAGACCGTGTTCGAGAACGACGGCCTGCGCATGTGGCACGACGGCGACGACATCGCCGTGGTCAGCTTCAAGACCAAGATGAACACCGTCTCCGACCAGGTGCTGGACGGCCTGCAGGAAGCGGTGGGCCGCGCCGAGAAGGACTTCAAGGGCCTGGTGCTGTGGCAGCACAAGGAACCCTTCTCCGCCGGCGCCGACCTGGCCGGCGCGCTGGGCCTGCTGCAGGCCGGCAAGGTCGATGCGTTCGAGGCGATGGTCGCCAACTTCCAGGCCACCAGCCAGCGCATCAAGTACTCGCTGGTGCCGGTGGTCGCGGCGGTGCGCGGGCTGGCGCTGGGCGGCGGTTGCGAGTTCCAGATGCACAGCGCCAAGAGCGTGGCCGCGCTGGAGAGCTACATCGGCCTGGTCGAGGCCGGCGTGGGCCTGCTGCCGGCCGGTGGCGGCCTCAAGGAGATCGCGGTGCGCGCGGCGCAGGCCGCGGGTCCGGGCGGCGACGTGTTCGCCGAGCTGAAGAAGACCTTCGAGACCGTGGCCATGGCCAAGGTTTCCACCTCGGCGGTCAACGCCAAGGAACTGGGCCTGCTGCGCGGCACCGACAAGGTGGTGTTCAACAGCTACGAATCGCTGTACATCGCCAAGGCCGAGGCGCGCGCCCTGGCCGAGGGCGGCTACCGCCCGCCGCTGCCGGCGCGACGCATCCAGGTCGCCGGCGACGTCGGCATCGCCACCTTCAAGATGCTGCTGGTCAACATGCTGGAAGGCCGCTTCATCAGCGAATACGACTACGAGATCGCCACCCGCATCGCCACCGTGCTGTGCGGCGGCGAGGTCGACCGCGGCGCGCTGGTGGACGAGGAATGGCTGCTCAAGCTCGAGCGCAAGCACTTCGTCGAACTGGCCCAGCAGGAAAAGACCCAGGCGCGCATCGGGCACATGCTGAAGACGGGCAAGCCGCTTAGGAACTGAGAATCGGGAATGGGGAATCGGGAATGGAAACGCATTCCCGGCTCCTCCTTCTACCCCTAATTTTCTGCCGGAAATAGGACTGCTGCAGATCGCGCGAATCGCTTCACGATTCCCGACTCCCCATTCCCCATTCCCGGCTTTCGGAGAAAGCCATGAGCAAACAGATCCAGGAAGCCTACATCGTCGCCGCCACCCGTACGCCGGTCGGCAAGGCGCCCAAGGGCATGTTCCGCAACACCCGTCCCGACGACATGCTGGCGCACGTGCTGCGCGCGGTGGTGGCGCAGGCGCCGGGCATCGACACCTCGCGCATCGACGACGCGATCATCGGCTGCGCGATGCCCGAGGGCGAGCAAGGCATGAATGTGGCGCGCATCGGCGTGCTGCTGGCCGGCCTGCCGAACTCGGTGGCCGGGCAGACCATCAACCGCTTCTGCTCCTCGGGCATCCAGGCGGTGGCGCTGGCCGCCGACCAGATCCGCCTGGGCAACGCCGACCTGATGCTGGCCGGCGGCACCGAATCGATGTCGATGGTGCCGATGATGGGCAACAAGGTCGCGCTGTCGCCGAGCGTGTTCGCCGACGACCACGTGGCCATCGCCTACGGCATGGGCATCACCGCCGAGAAGGTGGCCGAGGAATGGAAGGTGTCGCGCGAGGACCAGGATGCCTTCGCCCTCGCCTCGCACCAGAAGGCCATCGCCGCGATCGCCGCCGGCGAGTTCCGCGACGAGATCAGCCCCTACGAGATCCTCTCGCACCAGCCCGACCTGGCCGACAACGTCATCGCCCTGCGCAAGAAGCTGGTCGATACGGACGAAGGTCCGCGTCCGGACAGCTCGATCGAAGGCCTGGCCAAGCTGCGCCCGGTGTTCCGCAACGGCCAGTTCGGCGGCAGCGTCACCGCCGGCAACTCCTCGCAGATGAGCGACGGCGCCGGTGCGGTGCTGCTGGCCTCCGAGCAGGCGATCAAGGACTACGGGCTGACCCCGCTGGCCCGCTTCGTCAGCTTCTCGGTCGCCGGGGTGCGTCCGGAAGTGATGGGCATCGGCCCGATCGAGGCGATTCCGAAGGCGCTCAAGCAGGCCGGCCTGAGCAAGGACCAACTGGACTGGATCGAGCTCAACGAAGCCTTCGCCGCGCAGTCGCTGGCGGTGATCCGCGACAGCGGCCTGGACCCGTCCAAGGTCAATCCGCTGGGCGGCGCCATCGCCCTGGGCCATCCGCTCGGCGCCACCGGCGCGATCCGCACCGCGACCCTGGTGCACGGCCTGCGTCGCCACAAGCAGAAGTACGGCATGGTCACCATGTGCATCGGCACCGGCATGGGCGCGGCGGGGATCATCGAAGCACTGTAAGCATGCGCTCCCCTACCCTCGTCCGTTTCTGTGGGCCACCTTTCCCCAAAGGACACCATGGTCCCGATGGGAAAAGGGAACAGCTATAGCCCCTCTCCCACCGGGAGAGGGGTTGGGGTGAGGGTCCGGCACCAAGCGTTGTTGTCAGACCAGCGCAAAAACAGAAAAAGGCAGCCTCACGGCTGCCTTTTTCTGTTTGTCACCTGATTCGCCTATCTGGATCGGATCAGTGCCTGAAGCTCATTGACCCGTGCGCCACCCACAGCGGCGCACGGCACCAGGCTTACTCCTCGGCGAGCATCTGGGTCAGCTTCTCACGCGCCGGCTTGGCCAGCTTCTTGTTCTCCAGCGCAAACCGGATGGTCGCCTCGACCAGGCCCAGGTGGGTACCGCAGTCGAAACGGGTGCCCTCGAAACGGTAGGCGTCCACTTCCTCGCTCTTCAGCAGCGCGGCGATGGCATCGGTCAGCTGGATCTCGCCGCCCGCACCGGTGCCGGTGCTTTCCAGCAGTTCGAAGATCTTCGAGCTGAGCACGTAGCGCCCGACAACCGCCAGATCGCTCGGCGCGTCTTCCGGCTTGGGCTTCTCTACGATCTGCGCGATGCGGCCCTTGCGGCCGTCGAAGGCCTCGGTGGCCACGATGCCGTAGCTGGCGGTGTTCTCGTGCGGCACGTCTTCCACCGCGATCACACTGGCGCCGCTGCGCTCGTTGAGATCGGCCATCTGCTTCAGCGCGCCGTCGCCGCGGTTCCAGATCAGGTCGTCCGGCAGCAGCACCGCGAACGGCTCGTCGCCGATGACCGACTTGGCGCACAGCACGGCGTGGCCCAGGCCCAGCGCTTCGGCCTGGGTCACGAAGACCGCGCGCACGCCGTCCGGCAGCACGTGGCGGATCATTTCCAGCTGCTCGTGCTTGCCGGCACGCTCCAGCTTCTGCTCCAGTTCGTAGGCCTTGTCGAAATAATCCGCGACCGCGTGCTTGTAGCGGTTGGTGACGAAGATCAGGGTGTCGCACCCGGCTTCGATCGCCTCGTCCACGGCGTACTGGATCAGCGGCCGATCGATGATCGGCAGCATTTCCTTGGGAACGGTCTTGGTGGCGGGAAGGAAGCGGGTACCCAAACCTGCCACCGGGAATACTGCCTTGCGGATTCTCTTGCTCATCAGAGCCTTCTGGCCTCGCGTGCGGGGAATGGAACGATGGTAGCGGAGCCGTCGTGACCGTCTTGCTGACGCAAGGGCGCGAACTCCGGCATGGTCATGCGCAACACCTTCTCGATGGTGTCGCTATCGTAATCGGCCACCGCGGCGCGCAGTTGCTGCACGCCGCGCAGCACGTCCTCGCGCGAGAAGCTGCGCACGCCGGCCTCGAGGATCTTCGGGTGCGAGGTGGGCCGGTAGTTCTCGTCGGCGTAGAACAGCGTCTCGTGCAGCTTCTCGCCCGGACGCAGGCCGGTATAGACGATGGCGATGTCGCGCCCGGGCTGCTTGCCCGCCAGGCGGATCATCTGCTCGGCAAGCAGTCGGATCGGCACCGGCTCGCCCATGTCCAGCGTATAGATGGCGCCATGCGACGCCGAGGCCGCCGCCTGCACGATCAGCTGGCTGGCTTCGGGAATGGTCATGAAGTAGCGCGTCACCTGCGGATCGGTGACCGTCACCGGGCCGCCCTGGCGGATCTGCTCGCGGAACAGCGGCACCACGCTGCCGGCCGAGTCCAGCACGTTGCCGAAGCGCACGGTGACGAAGCGCGTGCTCACCGCCTGGTCGTCCAGCGACTGGCACACCATTTCGGCGTAGCGCTTGGACGCACCGAGCAGATTGACCGGATTGACCGCCTTGTCGGTGGAAATGAACACGAAGGTCGAGACCTTGGCCGCGACACAGGCGCGCGCCACGTTCTCGGTGGCCAGCACGTTGTTGCGTACCGCCTCGCGGCACTGCCGCTCCAGCAGCGGCACCTGCTTGTAGGCGGCGGCATGGAACACCGCGTCCGGCTCGGCCACCTGCATGGCGTGGCGGATCACCGCCGGATCGCCGCAATCGCCGAGCACGCAGTCGATCTCCAGATCGGGGAACGTGCGGTGCAGGTCGGCATGGATGGTGATCAGCGCCAGCTCGTTGATCTCCAGCAGCACGATCTTGCGCGCGCCGTGACGCGCGCACTGACGGCACAGTTCCGAGCCGATCGAGCCGCCGGCGCCGGTGACCAGCACGGTCCGCCCGGACAACCAACCCTTGATCAGCTTCCAGTCCGGGGTCACCGGCTTGCGCCCGAGCAGGTCCTCGATCGCGACCTCCTTGAGCTCGCCCGGCAGATAATGGCCTTCGAGCACGTCGAGCAGGCGCGGCACGGTGCGGAACGGCAGGCCGGTGCTTTCGCAGATCGCCACCACACGCTGCATGCCGGCCGCGTCCAACGACGGGATCGCGATCACCAGCAGCTTGGCGGCGGTTTCCTTGGCGATCGCGCCGGCTTCGTCGATGCGGCCGAGGATCGGCAGGCCCTGCAGCTTGGCGCCGTGCAGATGGCCGGCGTCGTCGACGAATCCCACGGGCTGGTAGGCACCGGAACGGCGCAGGTCGCGCACCAGGGCCTCGGCCGCACGGCCGGCACCGACGATCAGCACACGCCGCGCGGTGTCGTCCGAGTGGGCGATTTGGTAGTCCTTCCAGGCGCGGTACAGCAGCCGCGGCGCGCCCAGCAGCGCCGACAGCGCGAACGGATACACCATCAGCACAGAGAGCGGGATCGCGTCGAAGCGGCTGTAGGCCAGCCCCAGCACGATCGCCACCAGGCCATAGAAGCTGGCCTTGAAGATATTGAGCAGGTCGGGAACGCTGGCGAAGCGCCACAGGCCGCGGTACAGGCCGACCTTCCAGAACACGAGGCCTTGCGCCACCAGCACGATGGCGGTGTTGAGGTTCCACAGCGGCAGCGGGTGCTCGCCGGGGAGCATGGTGTAACGCGCCGCGTGCAGCAATTGCCAACAGACCCAGACGATGGCCAGATCGTGGACAACCACGGAGGCCTTGGGAAACAGCTCGGTGACTCGGTCGCGCGTGGAAAGCATCAGTGATCCGTGAGAGTTCGGCGCATCCGGTTGCGCAAGGCCAGCCAAAGCACACCTGCCGAACAGAACCAGGCGATCGTCAGACCGGCCTGCGTGCCCGCATCCAGGGGCCTGCCCAGCCGCGCAATTGTAATCGCGACAATGCTGAACAGACCGTAGGCGAGCGTGACGACAGTATGGCTACTGCCGGTGTGTACCCAACGCTGGTAAAAATGTTGCGCGTGCGGTTGCCACCAGCGTTCGCCGGCGAGCATGCGCGAGACGAGCGTGAAGCCTGCGTCGATGGCAAAGGCCGACAGCGGCAATGCCGGCAGCCAGGGCGCCTGGCCGCCGGCGACGAGGCACCAGGCGAACAGCGCGGCGATCAGGTAACCAAGCGCGCCACTGCCGACATCGCCGAGGAAAATGCGCGCCCGGGGGTAGTTGAACGGCAAAAATCCCGCGCAGGCCACCAGCAGCACCCAGCACGGCCAGCGCAGCGGCGCCGGCAGCAGGCAGGCGAATCCCAGGGCGGCGAGCATCGCCTGGCTGCTGGCCAGACCATTGATGCCGTCCATGAAATTCCAGATATTGATTAGCGAAACCGTCGCCAACCACACCAGCGCGACCATCCACAGCGGCTGGCTCGCCTTGTAGACAAGTGCAGCCAACAGGGTCGCGGCGACCGCGTGCACCAGCAATCGCAGCGCCGCCGATAGCGACCGGTGGTCGTCCCACCAGCCGACGCCAGCGACCAGCACCAGGCCGGCGGCGACGGTGGCGATGCCCGCGCCGTGCTGCGGCCATTGCAGCGCCGCCCAGCCGCAGGCCAGCAGCACCGCCGCCACGATCGCCACGCCGCCGCCGCGCGGCGTGGCCACGGTATGGCTGCGCCGCTCGCCCGGCGCGTCCATCAGCTTGCGTTTGAGTGCGTACTGGCGCGACAGCCAGGTGCCGGCCGCGCTGAACACCCCGAGCGCCAAGAGCAGCGCGGCTCCTGCGATGGGCACTACACCACCGCGTAGTTGAGCAACGGCTTGACCGTGCCCCACTCCTTGCAGCTGGGGCATTGCCAGTGGTGGGTGCGCGCGCCGAAGCCGCAGCGGGTGCAGCGGTAGCTGGGATTGCGCACCAGCAGCTGGTCGGTGATGTGCTTGAGATCCTGCAGAGTCGCGGTGGAATCGGCGCCCTCGGCCAGGGTCAGGTCGATCAGCGCGGACTCGCCGCGCACCGACGGCCGGTCCTTGAGCTGCCGGCCCAGGTAGGAACGCGCGGCGGAAATGCCTTCCTGCGACTCCATGAGCCGGGTCAGCGCCAGCACCGGAGCGATGCCGCGGTAGTGCTCGGTCATCTCCGACAGGAACGCGCGCGCGCCGCTGAGATCGTTGCCGCGGCGGTAGCACTCCATCAGCGCCGGCATGATCTCCGGCAGGTAGTCCGGGTCGTGGCGCGCGGCGCGCTCGAAGGCGCGGATGGCGGCCTCGTCGTTGCCGTCGTCGACATCGATGCGCCCTTCCAGGATGCCCGCACGCACCGACTTGGCATCGGCCTGGTAGGCGCGCGCGATCGCCTCCCGCGCCAGATCGTTCTTGCCGGAGGCGCGGTAGCGGTCGGCCAGCTCGCATTCGAACTGGGCGATCAGCTTGCCCATCGGCTCGCCGGTCACCTCTTCGTAGCGGGTGGCGTTGTCGATGGCCTTTTCCCAGTCGCGCTCGGCCTGGTAGATGCCGATCAGGTGCTTGAGCGCCTGCGGCGCACGCTGGTCGATCTGCGCCAGTTCGGTGAAGACGGTTTCGGCGCGGTCCAGCAGCCCCGACTTCATGTAGTCCTCGCCCAGCGCCAGCAAGGCCTGCACGCGCTGCGCGTCGCTCAGGTCGCCGCGCTGGACCAGGCCCTGGTGCAGGCGGATGGCGCGGTCGACCTCACCGCGGCGACGGAACAGGTGGCCCAGCGCGACCTGGGTCTCGAAGGTTTCCTTGTCCAGTTCGGCGATGTGCAGGAACAGCTCGATCGCCTTGTCCGGCTGCTCGTTGAGCAGGTAGTTGAGGCCGCGGAAATAGGTGCTGGACAGCCGGCTGACCTGGGTATCGCCATGGCGCTGGCCGCCACGGCGGCCGATCACCCAGCCGCTCAATGCCGCCAGCGGCAGGAACAGGAAGAACCAGAACCACTCGGTCAGAAAGTCCATCGAAGATCAGCGTCCGTCCAAGGGCTGGTGGGCATGGGTGGAAACCGGCGCGACGGCCGGGGTCGCGGCGTTCGCGGCCTTGTTGGCGCGACGCAGCTTGGCATACAGGGGGATCACCAGGGCCGCCAGGACCAGCGAGGCGCCGATCAGCACGCCGGCGAATAGCGAGACGATGATGGCGATGCCGGAGGTGGTGGCGATGCTGGAGAACACGAAGTTGATCTGGATCGGCTGCGAATTGAGCGACCCGATGACCAGGCCGGCCAACAGCAACACCAGCAGGATCAGCAGTCGTGCGATCTTCATGAGCAACTCCAGCGTCGGGAGACACTAGATTAGCCGAACAGGCGTGGATTCCGGCAAGCGCCGGACGCCGGGCTCAGGGCGTATCGGATTCGACCGGGACGACGCCGCTGACGCGCTCGCGCAGCTCCTTGCCGGGCTTGAAATGCGGCACGTGCTTGCCGGGAAGCGCGACGGACTCGCCGGTCTTGGGATTGCGTCCCAGGCGCGGCGGCCGGTAATGCAGGGAAAAGCTGCCGAAGCCGCGGATCTCGATGCGATCGCCGCCGGACAGGGCGCCGCCCATCATTTCCAACAACGACTTCACCGCCAGATCGACGTCGTCCGACTTCAGATGCGCCTGCTTGCGCGCCAGGATTTCGATCAGCTCGGATTTGGTCATTTACGGATGCGTGCAGTGGGGTCGCAACCTGGCACGGCCCGGGAACACCGGGCCGTGCCAGTAACGCTGCGTGTGGCGGATTACTCGGACTTGTTGCCGTTCAGCTGCGCACGCAGCAGCGCGCCCAGCTGGGTGGTGCCGCCCGACGCGGACTGGTATTCCTCCAGCACTTCGCGCATTTCGGCATCGTCCTTGGCCTTGATCGACAGCTGCAGGGTGCGGCCCTTGCGGTCCATGCCCACGAACTTGGCTTCGATCTTGTCGCCGACCTTCAGGTGCTGGCTGGCGTCGTCGACGCGCTCGTTGGCGATGTCGCGCGCGGCGACGTAGCCTTCGATGCCGTCGGCCAGGTCGATGGTGGCGCCCTTGGCGTCCACTTCACGCACCACGCCCTCGACCTTCGAGCCCTTCGGGTTGGCGGCCATGTACTGGCCGAACGGATCCTGCTCCAGCTGCTTGACGCCCAGGCTGATGCGCTCGCGCTCCGGGTCCACCGCCAGCACCACGGCTTCCAGCGTGTCGCCCTTCTTGAAGTTGCGCACGATGTCTTCGCCGGTGGTGTTCCAGCTGATGTCGGACAGGTGCACCAGGCCGTCGATGCCGCCGTCCAGGCCGATGAAGATGCCGAAGTCGGTGATCGACTTGATCTGGCCGGACACCTTGTCGTTCTTCTTGTGGGTGGCGGCGAAGGTTTCCCACGGATTGGCGGCGACCTGCTTCATGCCCAGCGAGATGCGGCGACGCTCTTCGTCCACGTCCAGCACCATCACTTCGACTTCGTCGCCGACCTGCACGACCTTGGACGGGTTGACGTTCTTGTTGGTCCAGTCCATCTCGGACACGTGCACCAGGCCTTCCACGCCCGGCTCGATCTCGACGAACGCGCCGTAATCGGTGACGTTGGAGACCTTGCCGAACACGCGGCTGTTGGCCGGGTAACGGCGCGCGATGTTGTCCCACGGATCCTCGCCCAGCTGCTTCAGGCCGAGGCTGACGCGGTTACGCTCGCGATCGAACTTCAGCACGCGCACGTCCAGCTCGTCGCCGACGTTGACCACTTCGGACGGATGGCGCACGCGCTTCCAGGCCATGTCGGTGATGTGCAGCAGGCCGTCGATGCCGCCCAGGTCCACGAACGCGCCGTAGTCGGTCAGGTTCTTGACCACGCCCTTCAGGATCGCGCCTTCCTGCAGCTTGTCCATCAGCTGCTCGCGCTCTTCCGAGTGCTCGCTCTCGACCACCGCACGACGCGAGACCACCACGTTGTTGCGCTTGCGGTCCAGCTTGATCAGCTTGAACTCCAGTTCCTTGCCTTCCAGGTAGGCCGGGTCGCGCACCGGGCGCACATCCACCAGCGAACCGGGCAGGAACGCGCGGACATCCTTGATGTCCACGGTGAAACCACCCTTGACCTTGCCGCTGATGCGGCCGGTGATGGTCTCGTTCTTCTCCAACGCTTCTTCCAGCTCGTCCCACACCATGGCGCGCTTGGCCTTCTCGCGCGACAGCACGGTCTCGCCGAAGCCGTTCTCGAGCGAGTCGAGCGCGACCTTGACCAGGTCGCCTTCGGCGACGTCGATTTCGCCAGCGTCGTTACGGAACTGCTCGATCGGCACGATGCCTTCGGACTTCAGGCCGGCGTTGATCACCACCACATCGCCGCGGACTTCCACGACGGTACCGGTGACGATGGCGCCGGGCTTCAGCTTGGCCAGGTTGGCTTGGCTGGCTTCGAACAGTTCGGCAAAAGATTCGGTCATTTGAAATTACTCTAGTGGACACACGGACAGGGCGTTTTCTTCTGGAAAACAGCGACTGTCCACCTGTTAGTCGGCCCGAACAGCGGCCGGGTGTGGAATGGAAAAACCGCAGCGCGGAATTGCGCAGCGGAGCCTTTGACGCTATCGGTGGAACATGGATGTTGCGGGTGTAACGAGGAACCGGTGGCGTGCATGACGCCACCAAACTGCTGCCCTGCCCTGCGTGCCGCTCAGACCGGCAGCAACTGCAGGACGCGGCCCACCACCTGGTCGATGTCCATGCCGGTGGTATCGAGGAGGACGGCATCGTCTGCCGGCCTCAGCGGGGCCACCGCGCGTTGCGCATCGCGTGCGTCGCGGGCCATGATCTCGCGCAGCAGGTCGTCGAATATAACCGAAACCCCTTTTTCCTTCAACTGCTTATGCCGGCGCTGGGCGCGCTCCTCGGCGCTGGCGGTCAGGAACACCTTGTACGGGGCGTCCGGAAAAATCACCGTCCCCATATCGCGGCCGTCGGCGACCAGCCCCGGCGGGGTGCGGAAGGCGCGCTGGCGCTGTTTCAGCGCCGCACGCACCTCGGGGATGGCGGCGATCGCCGAGGCCACCGCACCGGTGGTCTCCAGGCGCAGCTCGTCGGTGGCATCGGCGCCGTTGATCCGCACCCGCAGGCCGCCATCGGCGACCTCGTCGAAATCCACCCGGGTGTCGAACGTGCAGCGCACCAGGGCGGCGGCGTCGGAAATATCCAGATTGGCCCAGCTGGCCGCCACCCCGACCGCCCGGTACAGCGCCCCCGAATCCAGGTAATGCCAGCCCAGGCGGGCGGCGACGATGCGGCTGACGGTGCCTTTGCCGGCCCCGGAAGGGCCATCGATGGTCAGGACGGGAGCGGGCTCGTTCATGCGGTTCCTCGGACGGGGGGCGGCGCATTGTAGCGCCGACGCCGGCCGGGCTGGCGCAAGCAGTTGAAACCATGAAGAAAACCAGGCTACAATCGCCTGCTTACTGATCCCGCGCCATGGTTTCGGCCGTGCCGCCCTCCTTCGAATCCACAAGTTTACGCCGAGGTGTGCCATGAAAGTCCTGTCCTCCCTGAAGTCGGCGAAGGCCCGTCACCGCGACTGCAAGGTGGTCCGCCGCCGCGGCAAGGTCTTCGTGATCTGCAAGTCCAACCCCCGTTTCAAGGCGCGTCAGCGCTGATCCGACCCGGCCTGCCCTGCCGCACCGCGCGCAGCGGTGGCCGGTCGTCGACGAAAGCCGCCTTCGGGCGGTTTTTTGTTATCGAAGTTTGCTGTAATCGGCGCTCGTCCTCTGGGGAGTACACGTGATGAAGCATCGTCTGTCCGTCCTGCCGCTGCTGGCCGTGTTGGGCCTGGCCGGCGGCGCCCACGCCGAGACCCTGCTGGTCGACCGGGTCAAGGAAGAACCCGCCGCGGCGCTGCCGACGCGCGGCCTGAGCATGGCCCAGGTGCAGGCGCGCTACGGCGCACCGCAGCAGAAACTGGAGCCGCGTGGCGGCCAGAAGCGGCAATGGCCGACCATCAACCGCTGGGTCTATCCGGCCTTCACCGTGTACTTCGAGAAACAGAAGGTGGTGGACGTGGTCGCCAACAAGGCCGACGCCAACGAGATCGGCCCGAAACCCGCGATCCGCTGACGCCGACCCTGCGCCCGGTCGCGCGTGCGCCTGGCCGAGCACCCCAGCACTGCCGCGTCGCGGTCGCCCAGCCGCGGCGCGGCGCAAAGCTCCCGCGCCCCGTCGGTGCGGGATACGAACGACACACACCCTGGCGCGATGCCGGGCACAACCTGAGTAGTGGTCGCAATGACTGATCGTCTTCGCCTTCCCGCGGAATGGGAGCCCCAGTCCGCCATCCTGATCGCCTGGCCGCATGCCGGCACCGACTGGGCCGAGCGCCTGGCCGAGGTCGAGGAAACCTACATCGCCCTGGTCGCGGCGATCGTGCGCTTCCAGCGGGTGCTGATCTGCGTGGCCGACGCCGACCTGCAGATCTACGCCGAGGCGCGGCTGCGCTCGGCACGGGTGGACATGCAGCGGGTGCGCTTCGTCGAGGCCGAGTACGACGACACCTGGCTGCGCGATTCCGGCCCGATCACCCTGGCGCGCGCCGGCGGCGGCTTCCAGCTGCTGGACTTCCGCTTCACCGGCTGGGGCGGCAAGTTCCAGGCCAGTCGTGACGACCAGTTGGTGAGCGTGCTGGCCGAGCAGGGCCTGTTCGCCGACAGCGACGTGCGCCGCATCGACTTCGCCCTGGAAGGCGGCGCCATCGACTGCGACGGCGCCGGCACCCTGCTGACCACCTGGCAGTGCCTGCACGAGCGCCACCCGCAGCGCAGCCGCGAATCGCTCAGCCACGACCTGGCCGACTGGCTGGCGCAGCAGCGCGTGCTGTGGCTGGACCACGGCTACCTGGAAGGCGACGACACCGACGCGCACATCGACACCCTCGCCCGCTTCGCCGGGACCGATGCGATCGTCTACCAGGCCTGCGACGACGCCGGCGATTCGCACTACGCCGAACTGCAGGCGATGGGCGCCGAACTGGCGGCGTTGCGTACCGCCGAGGGCGCGCCCTATAGGCTGTTCCCGCTGCCGTGGGCGCAGCCGGTCATCGATGAGGGCCGGCGCCTGGCCGCCTCCTACGCCAACTTCCTGATCGTCAACGGCGCGGTGCTGATGCCGGCCTACGGCGACGCGGCCGATGCGCAGGCGCAGGCGGTGATGGCGCAGGCCTTCCCGCAGCACGAGATCGTGCCGATCCCCTGCCGCGCGCTGATCTGGCAGAACGGCAGCCTGCACTGCATCACCATGCAGCTGCCGGCCGGCCTGCTCGCGGACTGAGCCGCCGCCGCTGCGCCGCACGCCGGCGCAGCACCGAGCACCCGCGCCGCCGCCACGCGTGGCGCGGGATTCATCTCCCCGGAACCTGCCGCGCGGCCATCCGCGCTACCATGCCGGTTTACCGCGAACCTTGATTCCGCAATGACCCGAACCACTCTTTCCGTCGCGCTGATCCAGGAGCGCAACCACGGCGACGCCGCGGCGAACCTGGCAGCGATCGAATCGCGTGTGGCCGAGGCTGCCGCGCAGGGCGCGCAGCTGGTGCTGCTGCAGGAACTGCACAACGGCGCGTACTTCTGCCAGCACGAGTCGGTGGACGAATTCGACCTGGCCGAGCCGATTCCCGGCCCCAGCACCGAGCGCCTGGGCGCGCTGGCCAAGCGCCATGGCGTGGTCCTGGTCGGCTCGCTGTTCGAGCGCCGCGCCGCCGGGCTGTACCACAACACCGCGGTGGTGTTCGAAAAGGACGGCAGCCTGCTGGGCAAGTACCGCAAGATGCACATCCCCGACGATCCGGGCTTTTACGAGAAGTTCTACTTCACCCCGGGCGATCTGGGCTTCACCCCGATCCAGACCTCGGTCGGCCGCCTCGGCGTGCTGGTGTGCTGGGACCAGTGGTATCCGGAAGCGGCGCGGCTGATGGCCCTGGCCGGCGCCGAACTGCTGCTGTACCCGACTGCGATCGGCTGGGACCCCAGCGACGAACAGGCCGAGCAGGAACGCCAGCGCGATGCCTGGATCCTCAGCCATCGCGGCCATGCCGTGGCCAATGGCGTGCCGGTGCTGAGCTGCAACCGGGTCGGCCACGAGCCGTCGCCGCTGGGTACATCGGGCATCCAGTTCTGGGGCAACAGCCATGTGCTCGGGCCGCAGGGCGAGTTCATCGCCGAGGCCGGTGGCGAGCCGACCGTGCTGGTCTGCGACGTGGACCTGCAGCGCAGCGAGCATGTGCGGCGGATCTGGCCGTTCCTGCGCGACCGCCGCATCGATGCCTACGGCGACCTGCTGAAGCGCTACATCGACTGACCCGCAGCGCCGTGCCGGGTCTTTGCTTGTGCAGCGCCGTTGACTGCGGCGCGGCGCGACCCGGCCGCAGGCGCCCATGCCGATCGCGGCCGATGCCCTCACACCCCATGCCCGCTGAGCCCCGGCGCTGCCGAGGCGCCCTCCGATGAGTGATGGAATGAACGAACTTTCCCAGGCCGACGGCGACGATGCGCTGTTCGACGGCCAGCCGTACCGCATCGTCGAACGCGATGGCATCCGCTACACCCTGCTCGGCACCGCGCACGTGTCCCTGGCCAGCGTCGCTGCCGTGGAACGGGCGATCGGCAGCGGCCGTTTCGACGCGGTGGCGGTGGAACTGGATCCGCAGCGCCTGCAGGCGCTGACCGATCCGGACGCGCTGACCAAGCTGGATCTGGTGCAGGTGATCCGCAAGGGCCGCGTGGCCCTGTTCGCCGCCAACCTGGCGCTGGCCGCCTACCAGCGGCGCCTGGCCGAGCAACTGGGCATCGAGCCCGGCGCCGAACTCAAGCGCGCAGTCCTGCTGGCGCGCGAACGGCAGTTGCCGGTGCACCTGGTCGATCGCGAAGTCGGCCTGACCTTCAAGCGCGCCTCCAGCCGGCTCGGCTTCTTCGGCAAGCTGAAGCTGGCCAGCGGCCTGCTCGGCGGTCTGTTCGCCTCCGACGAGGTCGGCGAGGCGGAGATCGAGAAGCTCAAGCAGGGCGACATGCTCGAAGCCAGCTTCGGCGATTTCGCCAGCGAGAGCCCGGCGCTGTACGACACCATCATCGCCGAGCGCGACCGCTACATGGCCACGCGCCTGCGCGAGGAACAGGCGCAACAGCGCGCGCTGCCGCTGGCCGGCAATGCCGAACCGCTGGATGGCGCCCCCGTTGCCGGCGTGCGCGACGTGCTGGCGGTGGTCGGCGCGGGCCACCTGGCCGGCCTGGCGCGGCACCTGCAGGGCGACCAGGACGACCCGGCGACGCTGCGCAAGGCGCTGGAAGAGGTGCAAACCAAGAAGAAGGTGCCGTGGATCACCCTGACCCTGACCGCGCTGGTGCTGGGCGGCGTGGCCTGGGGCTACTGGCACGGCGGCTTCGCCCTGGGCACCGACCTGCTGCTGCAGTGGGTGCTGTTCACCGGCGGCCTGGCCGGGCTGGGCTGCATCCTGGCCGGCGGGCATCCGCTGAGCGTGATCGCCGGCGCCATCGCCGCGCCGCTGAAGCCGTTCCGCCCGGGCGTGCCGGCCGGGGCGTTCAGCGCCCTGGTCGAAGTGCACATGCGCAAGCCGGCCTATGGCGATTTCCTGGCGCTGCGCGACGATGCGCAGAACCTGCGCGGCTGGTACCGCAACCGCGTCTCGCGGGTGGTGCTGACCTTCCTGCTGACCAACCTGGGCAGCATGCTCGGCGTGTGGCTGGCCGGCTTCCGCATCTTCGGCAAGCTGGCGGGTTGAGTACCCGCCGCGCGGCGGCGGCAACTGTCACCGCGCGGGTTCGCCTTTGTGGGAGGGGCTTCAGCCCCGACGCCTCGGCGGTACGGCGTCGGGGCTGAAGCCCCTCCCACAGGTCGTCTGAAGCCTCCTGATCAGGACACCATCTGCGCGGCCACGTCGCGACGCCCACGCGCGCGACGCACCAGGTTGGCCACGCCGTTACTCAGATCGTCCAGGATCGCGTAGATGGTCGGCAGGAACAGCAGGCTGACCACGGTCGAGAACGCCAGGCCGCCGGCGATGGCGCGCGCCATCGGGTAGTAGGCCGGACCGTCGCCGAACATCTGCGTGGTGGTCAGCGAGATCGGCACCATCGCCAGGATCGCCGTGCCCATGGTCATCATGATCGGCCGCAGGCGCTCGCGCGAGCCTTCGATCAGCGCCTCGGTACGGCCCAGGCCGCGCCGGCGCAGATTGTTGATGTGCTCGATCATCACGATGCCGTTGTTCACCACCACGCCCATCAGCACCAGGATGCCGATGAAGGCCATGATCCCGAAGCTGGTGCCGGTGATCCAGAACAGCCAGAACACGCCGAACACCGAGAACAGCACACCGCTCATGATCGCCACCGGGAACAGCAGCGATTCGAACATCGCGGCCATGACCACGTAGATCATCACCAGCGCGATCAGCAGGTTGAACAGCATCTGCTTGCTGGCCTGGTCGTCGTCCTGGCCGTCCGCGCCGTCGAAGCTGTAACGGTAGCCGACCGGGAAGCTGACCGCGTTGAGGGTGTCCTCGATCGCCTGCTTGGCTTCCGGCGCGGTGACCTTGGCACCGAGGTTGGCGGTGATGGTCAGCGTGGTCTGCCGGTTGGTGCGGGCGATCTGGGTCGCGGCCGCGCGCGGCTGCGTCTCGACCAGGCTCAGCAGCGGCACGCTGCGCCCGTCCTGGGTGCGCACGTTGAAGCTGTCCAGGTCTTCCGGCGAGGTCTGCTCGGCACCGGCGAAGCGCACCCACACCGGCACCTCGTTGTCGCCGTGGCGGAACTCGCGCAGCGACGCGCCGCGCAGCGCCAGGCCGACGAAGCTGGCGACCTGCTCGGCGCTGAAGCCGAACGCGGCGGCGCGCTCGCGGTCCACCCGCACCGCCAGTTCGGCGCTGCGATCGCCGCTGTCCACGCGCACGTCGCGCAGCTCCTTGCGCCGCGCCAGCACCGGCACCACGTCGTCGGCGAGCGCGCGCAGCGCCTCGGTGGAATCGCCGACCAATTGCACCTGCACGGTCTGCCCGCCGCCGTTGCCGCCATCGCCGCCGTTGCTGTTGCCGACGTGGAAATCCACCCGCGCCGAGCGCGGCAGTTCCTTGCGGATGCGTTCCATCAGTGCCGGCAGGTCGCGGACCTGCTTCAGATCGACGGTCAGCGTGGTGCTGCTGCCCTCCTCCTCGCTGAACCAGGAATACACCTGGGTCACGTGGTATTGCGCGCGGCGCGCGTCGATGAAGCGTTCCAGCCGGGTCACTTCCTCGGCCATCTGCTCGCGCGTGTAGGCGCCCTTCCACTGGTAGCCGATGAAGACCTGCTCGCCGCCGTCGCCGCCGAACATGTCCTTCTTGGTCTGCAGCATCGGGATCACGCTCAGCGCGCTGATCAGCACGATCGCGCACACGCTCCAGCCGCGATGCGCCAGCGACCAGGCCAGCACCCGCGCGTAGCGGCGCTGCAGGCGCGGGATCAGCCCGTGCGGGGAATGCACCAGCGCCGGGGTGCGCATGCGCGCCGACAGCATCGGGATCAGGCTCACCGCCACCAGCCACGACGCCAGCAGCGACACCGAGATGGTGATGGCAATCTGCGACATGAAAATGCTGATGTTGTTGGTCTCGCCGAACAGGTTCGGCAGGAACACGATGCAGTGGCACAGGGTGCCGGCCGACAGCGCGATGGCGACATTGCGGGTGCCGAGGATGGAGGCGCGCTGCGGCTGGTCGGGCATGCGCTCGCGCTCCTGGTAGATGCTCTCCACCACCACCACCGCGTTGTCCACCAGCATGCCCACCGCCAGCAGCAGGCCCATCATGGTCAGGATGTTGAGGGTGACCCCGGCGAAGTACATGAAACCCAGGGTGATCGCGAAGCAGATCGGGATCGCCAGGGTCACCATCAGTGTCGATGGCCAGTGCCGCAGGAAGAAGAACAGCACCGTCACCGACAGCAGCAGGCCGACCGCGCCGGCTTCGGCCAGCTCCGCCAGCGACGAGGTCACCGCCTTGCCCTGGTTGTCGATGACCTTGATCTGCACGTCGCTCAGCGCCGGCTGCTTGCGGATCTGCTCGACCTCGGCCAGCACCGCGCGCGAGACCTCGACCAGATTCGCGCTGCGCTCCTTGAACACGTCCAGGCCCACCGCCGGGCGCCCGTCCAGGCGCCGCCCGTAGCTCATCCGGGTCGGTTTCAGCCGCACCTCGGCGATGTCGCCCAGGCGCAGGCCCTTGGCGTCGATGACCAGGTCGCGCAGCTCCTGCAGGTCGCGCAGTTCGCCGACCGGCTGCACCCGCAGGCGCTGGCCGTTGTCGTCGATCTGCCCGGCCGACAGCGAGAAGTTGAGCTTGCCCAGACGCTCGCTGAGCTGGTTGAGGCTGAGGTTGTGCGCGCTGAGCCGGTCCGGGGCGATGGCGATCTCGACCTCGTTCGGCGGCGCGCCGGACACCGACACCTTGGCCACCCCGGGAATGCGCTCCAGGCGGCGCTTGAACTCGCGGTCGAGCATGTCGTACGCGCCGGTCAGGTCGGCTGCGCCGGCCAGGCGCACCTTCAGTACCGGCTGGTCGCTGCTGGACCACTTGAACACGTTGTAGCGCCGCAGGTCGGCCGGCAGGTCGGCGCGGATCGCGTCGATACGCTCGCGCGCATCGGAGGCGGCGATGGCGATGTCGCGGTCCCAGTCGGAGAACTCGATGAAGATGTTGGCGCCGTCGGCGGTGGCGGTCGAGCGCATGCGCTTGATCCCAGTCATCGTCGCCAGCGCTTCCTCGGTCGGCCGCACCAGGTTGCGCTCGACCTCGTCCGGGGTCGAGCCGGTGTACGGCAGCTGCACGAACAGGAACGGCGCGGAGATGTCCGGCAAGGCCTCCAGCGGCAGGCGGAAGGCGGCGATCAGCCCGACCACCACCAGCGACACGAAGCACATGATGGTGGTGACCGGACGGCGGATGCTGAACTCGGCGACGCTCATGCCGGCGCGCCCTCGCCGTCCTGCAGGCGCCGCTCGCCGTTTTCACGTTGCCGCGCACGTCGCCCGCGTTCGGCGTAGTACGCGTCGGCGCGGCGGTCCAGGCGGTCGTAGACCACCGGGATCACCAGCAGGGTCAGCAACGTGGACACCAGCAGCCCGCCGATCACGGTGATCGCCATCGGCGCGCGCACCTCGGCGCCCTCGCCGCTGGCGATCGCCAGCGGCAGGAAGCCGAACAGCGTGCACAGCGTGGTCATCACGATCGGCCGCAACCGCGAGCGTGCGCCTTCGATCAGCGCCGCGCGCTTGGCCACGCCCTCCTCGCGCAACTGGTTGACCTTGTCGATCAGGATGATCGCGTTCTTGGTCACCAGGCCCACCAGCAGGATCAGGCCGATGAACACCACCACCGACACCGGCTTGCCGGTCAGCAGCAGCGCCAGCACCGCGCCGACCAGCGCCAGCGGGATGGTGAACAGGATGACGAACGGGTGCAGCAGCGACTCGAACTGCGAGGCCATCACCAGGTACACCAGGAACACCGCCAGACCGAACGCGAACAGCAGCGAGCGCGCCGACTGCGCCAGTTCCTCGCCCTGCCCGCCGATGTGCATGCCGACGCCGGCGCCGAGCGGGTCGCGCGCCACCATCTCGCCCACCTCGCGCACCGCCGTACCCAGGTCGATGTCGCGCAGATTGGCCGAGACGATCGCCACACGGATCTGGTCGGCGCGGTGGATCTCGCTGGGGCCGGTGGTGGCGACCACGTCGGCGACCGCGTCCAGGGTCACCGGCCGGCTGCTGCCCGGATTGACGATCAGCCGGCGGATGCTGTCGACGCTGGCGCGGTCGCTCTGCTGCGCGCGCACCAGCACGTCGATCTTGCGGTCGCGGAAGCTGTAGCGGGTGGCGACGTCGCCGCGCACCTTCTTCACCACCACGTCGGCGATCTGCCGCGTGGTCAGTCCCAACGCGCCGGCACGCTCCTGGTCGAAGCGGATCTGGATCTCCGGGAAGCCCTCCTCCACCGTGGATTTGACGTCGGCGAAGTGGCCGTTGCCGCGCAGCAGCGCCGCCAGCTTCTGCCCGGCGTGCTGGATGGTCTGCAGGTCCTGGCCGCGCAGTTCGATCTCCAGCGGCGTGGAGAAACTGAACAGCTCCGGCCGGCTGAAACCGACCTGCACGCCCGGATGGTTGCGCATCGTCGCGCGCATGCGCTCGCTCTGCTGCGCCTCGAACTGCGCGCTGCCGCCGCCGGCCATGGCGATGGTCAGCTTGCCGATGTTCTCGCCGCTTTCGGTGGGGTTGGCGTCGAGCCGGGTGCCGCTGCCGCTGACCCCGTACAGCGCCTGCACGCCCGCGTCCTTGCCGTGCACCTCCTGCAGTTCGCGCACCAGCGCATCGGTCTGCCGCAGCGGCGTGCCGGCCGGCAGCTTCACCGTCATCTCGAAGCGGTCCTGCGCCAACTGCGGGATCAGGTCGGCGCCCAGCAGCGGCGCCACCGCCAGGGTCGCGGCGAAGGCCAGCGCCGCCAGCCCCAGCACCCAGCCGGGACGCGCCAACGCACCCGGCAGCAGCCGCAGATAGCCGCGCTCGGCCAGCGCGTACGGCGCCATCGCCAGGGCGCTGGCCTTGCGCATCACCGGGGCGACCACCGCCACCGCACCGCGCCACAGCCGCACGCACAGCCAGGCCGCGCCGAAGAACACGCCGCGCACCGCCGCACCTGCGCCGCGCCGGCTCCAGGCCAGCGGCTTCAGCCAGCCGCGCCGCGGCTGCCAGTGCGGCGGCGCCGGCTCCACCGGGAACGCCAGCGGCGCACGGCCCTTCAGCGAGCTGAGCATCGGGATCAGGGTCATCGACACCACCAGCGAGATCGCGATGGCGATCGCCACGGTCAACGCCTGGTCGCGGAACAGTTGCCCGGCCACGCCCTCCACGAACACCAGCGGCAGGAACACCGCGATCGTGGTCAGGGTCGAGGCGACCACCGCCATGCCCACCTCGCGGGTGCCGACGATCGCCGCATCGAGCACGCTCAGGCCGCGCTCGCGTGCCTTGGCGATGCTTTCCAGCACCACGATCGAGTCGTCCACCACCAGGCCCGTGGCCAGCGCCAGCCCGCCCAGCGACATCACGTTGAGGCTCAGGCCGAGCCTGTCCATGAAGAAGAACGTGGTCACGATCGACACCGGCAGCGACAGGCCGATCACGAACGTGCTCCACCCATCGCGCAGGAACAGGAAGATGATCAGGATCGCCAGCAGGCCGCCGATCACCGCGTCCTTCTTGACGTCGCCGATGGCGTGTTCGATGAAGCGCGACTGGTCTTCCAGCGTGGTCAGTTCGGCGTCGGCAGGAATCTGCGCCTGCAGTTGTTCCAGGCGCTTGCGCAGCGCCGCCGCGGTGGCCACGGTGTTGGCGTCGCCCTCCTTGTAGATGGCCAGTTCCACCGCCTCCTTGCCGCCCAGGCGGATGATCGCCTCGCGCTCCTTGTAGCCCTGCCGCACCTGCGCCACGTCCTTGAGTCGGATCGGCATGCCGCCGGCGACGGTGGTGGTGGTGCTGGACGTCGCGCTCTGCGCCGCCGAGGCCGCCGCGATCGCGGCTTCCGAGCCGGTGAAGGCGGCGATCGCGTACATCTGCTGCAGGGCCGCGTCGGCCGCGTTGCCGCCGGCGCCCTGGGTGGTCAGCAACAGGTTGCGGATCTCGTCCAGGTCGGCGAACTGGTTGACGGTGCGCACCAGGTAGCGCTGCGTGCCCTGCTCCAGGCGTCCGCCGGAGAGATTGACGTTCTCGTCCTTGAGCCGCGCGATCACCGTGTCGATCGGCATGTTGAGCTGCGCCAGCCGCTGCTGGTCGATATCCACCTGGATCTCGTCCTCCAGCCCGCCGCCGACCTTGACCGCGGCCACGCCCGCCACCGGCTCCAGCTTCTTCTTCAGGTCCTCGTCGGCGTAGCGACGCAACTGGGTCAGCGCGCGCACCGCCTCGGCGTCGCTGTGCGCGGCGGTCTTGCTCGACAGCACCAGGCGCATGATCGGTTGGGTGGAGGGATTGAAGCGCAGCAGCACCGGCGCCTTGGCCTCCAGCGGCAGCGACAGCGCCTCCATCTTGTCGCGCACCTCCAGGCTGGCCTGGTCCATGTTGGTGCCCCAGGCGAACTCCAGCACCACGTCGCTCTGCCCGGTGCGCGAGACCGACTTGAGCTTGCGCAGGTTCTTGACCACGCCGACGGCTTCTTCGACCGGCTCGGTCACCAGCGTCTCGATCTCCGACGGCGCAGCGCCGGCGTACTCGGTGCGCACGGTCAGGGTCGGATAGCTCAGGTCCGGCAGCAGGTTGACCTTGAGCCCGTGCAGCGCGATCGCGCCGAACAGCAGCATGGTCAGCGTGATCATCGCGATGGTCACGCGGCGGCGGGTGGCGAATTCGACCAGGCCGCCACCGTGCGCGGCGGCGGGCGCAGGCGGTGCGTGCGCGTCGGAATCGGCGCCGTGCATCAGCGCGCTCCGGCGGTGGCGGCCGGGGCGGCGTCGGCCACCTCGCGCTGCGGCGCGATCACCTGCACGCGGCTGCCGTCGCGCAGCGCGACCTTGCCGGCGGTGACCACCTGGTCGCCGGCCTGCAGGCCCTGGCGGATCTCCACCCACGGCCCCTCGGCATAGCCCAGGGTCACCGGCACCCGCGCGACCTTGCCGGCAACCACGCGGAACACCGCCGGCTCGCCGTCGTCGAGCAGCGCCAGCCGCGGCACCACCAGCGCATCGGCGCGCTGGTCGTAATCGATGCGGATGCGGCCGAACATGCCCGGCTGCAGCGCCTCCGCCCCTTCGTCGAAGGCGCAGACCACGCGGAAGGTGCCGCTGCCGGCATCCACCACCGGCGCGATGCGGTCGACCCGGCCGCGGAACTGCTTGCCCGGCAGCGCGTCGGCCAGCAGGGTCACCGGCTGCCCGGTCTTGAGCGTGGCCAGTTCGCGCTCGGGCACGTTGAGCGTGGCCTCCAGCCGCGAGTCGTCGACGATGCGGAAGATCGGCGTATTGATCTGCACGAAGTTGCCGGTCTTGATCGAACGCGAGGCGATCACCCCGGAGATCGGCGCCACCACCGTGGCATAGGACAGCTCCAGCGCGGCCAACTGGTGTTGCGCGCGCACGTTGGCCAGGTCGTACTTGATCTGGTCGACGTCGGCGGCGCTGACCAGTTGCTGGCCCACCAGCTGCTGCGAGCGGCGGTAGTTGTTCTCCAGCTTGCGCAGCTGCGCCTCGCTCTGCGCCAACGCCAGCCGCGCACGGTCCGGGTCCAGGCGCACCAGCGGCTGCCCGGCGCGCACCTGCTGGCCTTCCTCGGCCAGCACCGCCAGGGCCACGCCGGAGGTCTTGGCCACCACCTGCGATTCGGCGCGCGCCTCCAGCGCCGCGGTGCCGCTGTAGCTGGCCGCCACCGCACGGCGGCTGGCCGCCGCCACCTCCACCGGCACCGCCTCCGGCGCCTTTTCGCTGTCGGCGGCCTTGGCCTTGGCCTCCGCCGCCGGCTTGCAGGCGCTCAGCAGCAGCGTGGTGGTGACCAACAGCGCGGCAGCGCAAGTGGCAGTGCGGCGCGTGAGCGGTCGCGTCATCGTCGTGTCCTTGGTGGATGGCGTGAATGGTGTTGTAGATAAGTAGATCACCAATCGACGTCGTGCCGAATGCCCCAAAGGTCACGGGTCGTCCACCGCCGCCAGTTTCGGAGCCGCGAAAGGTGAGGCTATACTCGGGCCGTTCCGTGTTCCCCCACGCCGGAACCCCAATCCGTCCTCCGGACCACGAAACCATGCGCACGCAGCCGCTAGCCGCTTGTTTTGCTCTGGCCGTACTCGTTTCTGTTGGGGCCGCCCCGGCGATGGCGCAGACCGCGCCGGCGCCCGCCGCTCCCGCTGCCGCAGCCGCGGCACCTGCGCCTGTTCAGGGCAACGCGGCCAACGGCCGGGTGCTCACCTACACCTGCCAGGGCTGCCACGGCGTCACCGGCTACAAGAACGCCTATCCCAGCTACCGCATCCCCAAGATCGGCGGGCAGTCGGCGCAGTACCTGACCCAGGCGCTGACCGAATACCGGCTCGGCAAGCGCAAGCATCCGACCATGCAGGCCCAGGCGGAAAGCTTCTCCGACCAGGAGATCGCCGACATCGCCGCTTTCCTGTCCACCCTCAAGTAGGCCTCCCATGCCGAACGCCGCGCACGCCTTGCGTCCCGCCCTCGTCCTGCTTGCCGCCCTGTGCCTGGGGGCCTGTTCGCAATCGCAGGTGGAATCCACCAGCAAATCCGCCGGCGACCCTGGCCACGCCAGCGGCGAGCACGGTTCCGGCTCCTCCGCCGGCCTGCCCGGCGGGCGCATCGACGCCGGCGACAAGCTGGCCCACGCCAAGGGCAAGGCCACCGGGCAGAGCTGCATCGACTGCCACGGCGCCGACGGCAACGCGCCGATCGACCCGACCTATCCCAAGCTCGGCGGCCAGTACGGCGACTACCTCGCGCACGCGCTGCAGGCCTACCGCGGCGGCACCCGCACGCATCCGCTGATGAGCCCGCAGGCAGCGCAGCTGAGCGACCAGGACATCGCCGACCTGGCCGCCTACTTCGGCTCGCGCAGCAGCCAGTTGCGCGATTTGCACGGCGTGAACTGAGCGCCTTGCGCGCAGGGCACCACGCACGCCGTGTGACGCGCGTGGCCGCCTGCACCAGGCTGCGCCGAGCAGCGGCGACGGGACTGCGCACAGCGCGCGCTCCGGATGCGACACCGTCGACGCATGACCAGCTCGCCGCCACTTTCGCGTGGTGCGCGATCCGTTGACGCTTCGACCCTATCCAACGACGTGAGGCACACACGCAAGAGCGGCTTCAGCCACTCCTACGAAACAGCATGTCGTGCGCGACGGGTTGTTTGATGCTGCCTTTCAGTCGCGATGAGCCCTCGCAGGCAACGCCGTGCTAGCTGAAGCCATCCACTTGGACCAAACCGCGCCCGGTCCGCGTGTGCCGCAGCTGGTGATGTGCGGCGCCCGCATGTGTGAGCGGGCGGGTACCCCGCCACTCAGCGACTGCCGTTGTCTTCCTGCAACTCGCGCTTGAACGGCACGTTCGGCGGCGGCCGCGCGCCAGCCGGCTGCTCGTTGAGATTGGGGTCGGTGATGCTGCAGCCGCCGCCCACCTGCAGGATCGAGACCACGCAGGAAATGCTGCTGGTGGTGCCCGGGATCGGGATCTTCACCGACTTGATGCCGCGCCGCACCCACTCTTCCAGCAGCGTCGCGTTCGGCAGCCAGTACTTGTCGAACGACGTCGGCGTGTAGTCGTAGGGCGGACGTTTGAGCCATTCCCCGGCCTTTTCGATGCGCTCGCGCGTCCAGGTGTCGGTCTCCGAGCCAGGCGCGCTGCGCGCCGGTGCCTGGTCGTTGCCGCGGCCATCGGCCAGGCGCACGCTGCCGTCGGCATTGAACAGGCCGCCGCCCTTGCTGGCGCCGGCACCGACATCGCCGGGGCGGTTGCGTGCGGCCGCGCCCCAGTCGTCGCCGCGCTGCGGCGTGGCCCAGCCACCGTCACGTGCGACCGGCGCCGGACCGCTTCCCGGGCTCGCGGCCTGGCTGCCGGGCGGCGCGGTGCCGGCCGCGGGCGCGGTCGGCTTGGCGGTCGCACTGGCCGCAGCGCCGGCCGGCGCCGGCTGCGGGGTCTGCGCGCTCGCCGGCGTCGTGTCCGGGCTTGCGGCCGGGGCAGCCGGCGGTGCCGGCGTGGGTGCGCTCGCGGTGGCGGTGCTCGGCGTCGGCACTTCGATCTGCCGCACCTGCGGCACGTCCGCACTGCGCAACACCGGCGTGGGCGTCGGCGTGCGCAGCTGTGGTGCGGGAACCTGCACCTGCGGCAGCGGTGCCGGCACTTCGCGTTCGCGCACCTGTACCTGCGGTGCGACTGGGCGCGGCACCGCGATGTCGCGCGACCGCAGTTGCGCCACGGTCGGCACGTCGGTGACCACTTCGACCTCGCGCACCGGCACCTGCACGTCGGGCGGTACCACCGCGCGCGGTGTCGGCACCGCTACACGCACGCTCGGTGGCGGCGGCAGTACGAAGTCACGGGTGGGCGTCGGCGTTTCGGTCACCTGCAGCGGCTGCTCCGCCGGCGGCGGCGGTGCACTGGCCGTGGTCGGCGTGGGCGCCGGCGCTGCCGGCGTCGGCTCCGCAGGCTGTGTAGGCGCAGCAGCGGCGGGCGGCGGCGGGCGCGGCCGCGCGGACACGGCGCGCTGCGCCCGCGGCGGGGTCGGCGACGTCGCCTCCGCGGATGCGGCCCCCTCGGCCGGCCCCCCACCGCCGCTCTCGGCGGGCGTGCCGCGGCCGACGAATTCCACCTGCACGCGTCCGGCCTGGTCCGCATCGGTCAGCGGCGGCAGCCAGCGCACGAACGCCACCCACAGCAGGAAGATGGCGAACAGCAGATGCAGCAGCAGGCTGAGCAGCACGGCGATGCGCCGCCACCAGCGCTGGTCGTACGGCGCCGGATCCCAGTGCTGCCACCACAGCCGGCGGAACGCCTGCCACAGCGGCAAGGCCGGCAGGCGCAGGGTCGCCGGCGGCTGCGCCGGCGGCATCGCCGCGATCAGTTCGGGGGCCGCGAACGGCCTCGGCAGCGCAGTCTGCGCCGCGATCCAGTGCGCCCATGCATACGGCAGGCCGGTGCGGCGATCGCGCAGCAGCTTGCGCGGCGTGCGCGCCAACAACACATCGAGGATGTCGGCGGCGCGCGTCACCGGCAGCGAAACGTCAGGCGGCCGAATCGCGCGGGATGTAGGGAGCGCTGCCGCTGTCGTGGTCGGTGGCGTCGCGCACCGCGGTCACCCCCGGCACGCGGCCCATCAGCGTCTTCTCGATGCCCTGCTTCAAGGTCACGTCGGCCATGCCGCAGCCATGGCAGCCGCCGCCGAAGCGCAGCAGCACCACGCCGTCGGCGGACACTTCTTGCACCGCCACGCGGCCGCCGTGCTGCGCCAGCTGCGGATTGACCTCGTTCTCCACCACCCAGCGCACCCGCTCCACCAGCGAGGCCGCCTCGCCCGGGGCTTCGCCCTTGATCTTCGGCGCCTTGATGGTGAGCTGCTGGCCGGTGCCCTGGGTGACGTAGTCGATTTCGGCGCCGTCGAGCCAGCCGACGCTGTCGGCCGCCACGTACAGGGTGAAGCCGTCGCAGTCGATCGCCCATTCGTCGCCGGCCAGGTCCGCCGGCTCGGCGAACTCCAGCCGCGCATCGGCGCGCGGGGTGCCGGCATCGACCGCGCTCAGGCGCACGCCCATGCCGGGCACGGCCTCGCGTTCGAGCAACTTGCGGAAATGGGCCTGTGCGTTGTCTGAGATCTGGATCATGCGGGTATTCTAGACCCTTCCACGCCCTGCGCTCATCGCGGGCGGTATCTTGACCGGCCCTGTCCGTTCCACCGCAGAGACCTTCCATGAACGACCTGATCCCGCTCGCCCAGGCCCATTGCTCGCCCTGCAAGGGCAGCGAATACAGACTGACCCAGGCGCGCCTGGCCGAACTGCTGCCGCAGGTGCCCGGCTGGGAAGTGGTCGAGAACGGCAACGCGATCAGCCGCACCTTCCGCTTCCCCGACTATTACCGCACCCTGGCCTTCGTCAACGCACTGGCCTGGATCGCGCACCGCGAGGACCACCACCCCGATCTGGGCGTGCACTACGACCGCGTGGTGGTGCGCTATTCCACCCACGATGTCGGCGGTCTCAGCGAGAACGACTTCATCTGCGCCGCCAAGGCCTCCGCTCTTCCGGAATGACCCACATGACTGCTGCCGCCCGCCGTCTGCTCCCCCTGGCCTGCCTGAGCGCCGTGCTGCTCAGCGCCTGCGGCCAATCCCAGCAATCCCAGCAACACACCGTGACCCAACCGCCGACCGAGGTCGCCGCGGTGAAGACGCCGCCGCCGGACTACCCGATCGACGTGGCCTGCGCCGGCATCGGCGGCACCGTGGTGCTGAAGGTGGTGGTCGGCGTGCAGGGCAAGCCCACCGAAGTGGACGTGGTCACCGGCAGCGGCCAGGCCAAGCTCGACGCCTCGGCGCAGGAGGCCGTGCGCGGCTGGACCTTCAATCCCGCCACCCGCAACGGCAAGGCGGTGCCGTGGACCATCCAGGTACCGGTCAACTTCAATCCGCCGCAGCCGCGCCCGGACCGTTGCTTCGCGCTGGACGCGCAGGCGCACAAGGCCGGCTGAGCCACGGGCGCGCATCGCGCGCCTTCACGCGACACCCGCACTGCGCCGGGTTTGATCGACGCCTCTTCCTCGGAGCCGCCGGCGCATGCTGGAGATCCCACTGCACAATGTCCTGGTCGCGCTCGCCGTGACCCTCGGCGCCGGCCTGGCCACCGGCCTGGGCAGCGTGCTGGTGTTGTTCAGCAAGGGGCCCAATCCGCGCCTGCTCGCCTTCGGCCTGGCGTTCTCCGCCGGCGCGATGGTGTACGTCTCGCTGACCGAGATCCTCGGCAAGTCGATCGCCGCCTTCAGCGAGGCGTTCGATCCACGCCTGGGCCAGGCCTATGCCACCCTGGCGTTCCTGGCCGGCATGGTGCTGATCGTGGCCATCGACCGATTGGTGCCCAATCCGCACGAAAGCCTCAACAGCCGCGATCCGCTGTTCCGCGACGACAACCGCGCCTACGTCAAGCGCGTCGGCCTGCTCACCGCGGTGGCGATCACCGCGCACAACTTCCCCGAGGGTCTGGCCACTTTCTTCGCGACGCTGGAGAGCCCGGCGGTCGGCATGCCGCTGGCCTTCGCCATCGCCGTGCACAACATCCCCGAGGGCATCGCCATCGCGGTGCCGGTGCATTACGCCACCGGGCGCAAGTCCTATGCCTTCGCCGCCAGCCTGCTGTCCGGCCTGGCCGAGCCGATCGGCGCGCTGATCGGCTACGTCGCGCTGGCGCGCGTCCTGTCCGAGGCGGTGTTCGGCGCGGTGTTCGGGCTGATCGCCGGGGTGATGGTGTTCCTGGCCCTGGACGAATTGCTGCCGGCCGCCAAGCGCTACGCGCAGGGGCACGAGACGGTGTACGGCCTGGTCGCAGGCATGGCCACGCTGGCACTCAGCCTGGTGCTGTTCCGCCTGTCCGCAGCGGTCTGATGGCAGCGGCCGACGCCGGCTGAACGCGCGCTCGCTGGCCTGCGCGACAGCGCTGCGCAGAAAGGTCGCAGACACCCAAGGCGGCGCATGCTGCGGCCACCTTCGCCCCGCTCGATGAGGTGTCGCATGGATCTCCGTCCCCTGCCCCCGGCCAGGCTGGCCCTGTTCACCGCACTGAGCGTGGTGGCGCTGGGCGCCTGCCAGCGGCAGGACACGCCCACTCCTGCGGCCCAGGCCGATGCGCCCGCCCCGGCCGCGGCACCCGCACCTGCCCCCTACGTGGCCCCGACCGCCGACCAGCTCTATCAACTGGTCGCGCCGATCGCGCTGTTCCCGGACAAGCTGCTGGCGCAGACCCTGGCCGCCTCGGTGTACCCGGACCAGGTGGTGTCCGCGCAGGATTGGCTGCGCAACAACCGTACCCTGTCCGCCACCGACCGCCTGCAGGCGGCCGCGGCGCAGCCTTGGGATCCCAGCGTCAAGGCGCTGACCGCTTTCCCCGACGTGGTCGACCAGTTGGCCGGCAACGGCGACTGGACCCGCGCGCTGGGCGACGCCTACGCCCACGATCCCAACCAGGTGCTGGACGCGGTGCAGGTGATGCGCCAACGCGCGCAGGCACAGGGCCACCTGCGCAGTACCCCGCAGCAGCGCGTGCAGGTGGTGCAGCGCACCGTGGTGGAGCCGGCCCCGGCCTATGCCGACGCGGTGCCGCCGCCCACCCGCACCATCGTGATCGAACCGGCGCAGCCGGATGTGGTCTACGTACCCCGCTACGACCCCGACGTGGTCTACGGCGCACCGGTCAACGTCTACCGCGAGTACCGTTACCGCCCGCCGCGCCCCTACTACGACACCGGCGACCTGGTCACCGCCGGCATCATTTCGTTCGGCGTCGGCGTACTGGTCGGCGATGCGCTCGAACATCACCACCACAGCGTGTTCGGCTGGCTGGAACCGGCGCCGCCGTGGCACAGCTGGGGCTGGAACAACTGGGGGGTGAACTGGAACGCGCCGCCGTCGGCGCCGAACTACGTGGTCTACCGCAACAGCGTGTACGCGCCGCGCACCACCATCATCAACAACCACTACGACAACCGCAGCTACGTGCACAACGACTACCGCGGTGCGCCGCCGCCGGCCGCGCCGATGGGCGGTCCGGGTGGGCAGCAGGCTTTCGCTGGCGCGCGTGCGCCGGCGGGCGCTGCGATGGCGGGCGCTGCGATGGCCGCCGCGGCGATGGCGGCGCGTGCGCCGGCAGCTGCGGTCGGACCCGCGCGGGCCCAACCCCCGGCGATGCCGCAGACCATGCCGCATTTCACCAACCAGATGTTGCAGGCCGGCCGCCCGGTGGCAGCGATGCCACCGCCGGTGCAGCGCCTGCCGACTCCGGGCACGCCAGCGGCCATGGCCGCCGCGCGCGACCAGCGCCTGCTGCCCGGTTTCGCCCAGCGTGCCGCCGCACCGCAACGCACCGTGGCGATGGCGCAGCCGAACGCGTCGCGCGCGGCTCCGGCGATGCCGGTCCCGCAGTTCCATGGCCGGCCGGTGCCGCAGGCGCTGACACCCAACCAAGTGCCGCGCGAGGCCATCGCCAATCGCGGCATGCCGGAAGCGCGCTTTGCCGAACCGCCGCGGCGCGGCGACCCGGGCATGCAGTCGTCCGGTTTCGCTCGCGAGATGGCGCGTGCGCAGCCACCGCGAGAGGCGATGCCGGCCGAAGCGCCGCGCGCCCAGGCCTGGCATGCGCCTGCGCCCCAGCGTGAGGCGCGCGCGCAGGAGATGCCGCGCGAGACGATGCGCGCGCCAATGCCGGAACCGCGCCAGGAGCAGCGTCAGGAACAACACCAGGAACAGCGCGTGGCCCGGTTCTCCCCACCGCCGCGCATGCCCGAGCCGCGGCCGGCCGAGTCGCATCCGGCACAACGCCCGGCGCCCGCCCACCACGACGGGCACCACGATCACGACCATCACGAAAGCTGAGCGCAGCGCGGGGGCGGCGGCAGCAGGCCGCTCCCGCGGGCTTGGCTCAGCCGAGGCGGTTCAGCGCCTCGGCCAGTTCGTCGGCCAGCGGTGCGTTCAATAGATAAGGTGTCTTGCCGTCGTCCAGGCTGAATTCCAGCGAGGCGGCATGCAGGAACAGGCGCTTGAGCCCGATCTGCTCCCGCAGGCGCTTGTTGACCGTGGGATCGCCGTACTTGTCGTCGCCGGCGACCGGATGCCCGAGGTGCTGGGCGTGCACGCGGATCTGATGGGTGCGGCCGGTCTCGATCCGCACCTCGCAATAGGAGTGCCCGCCACGCCGCTCCAGCACCCGGAAGTGGCTCAGCGACGGCTTGCCGGCCGCGTTCACCTGCACGTGGCGCTCGCCGCCCTGGCGCAGGCCGATGTGCAGCGGCGCGTCCACGCTCATGGTGCCGTCGGGCATGCGCCCGACCAGCAGAGTCAGGTAGCGCTTGCTGATGCCGCGGCCCTGGACCCGGTCGTCTTCGCGCATCAGCGCCTGCAGTTCGGTCAGCGCCGAACGCTTCTTGGCCACGATCAGCAGCCCGGAGGTGTCGCGGTCGAGCCGGTGCACCAGCTCCAGCGACTGATTGGGACGCAGCGCACGCAGCGTCTCGATGGCGCCGAAACTGATCCCGCTGCCGCCGTGGCTGGCGACGCCGGATGGCTTGTTCAGCGCCAGCAGCCGCGCGTCCTCGTAGACGATCGCCGCCTCCAGCCGGGCCATGAACGCATCCGGTGGCGCGCTCTTCTCGCCCTCCTCGGTCAGCCGCACCGGCGGGATGCGCACCTCGTCGCCGGCCTCGAGCTTGCGCTCGGCCTTGGTGCGGCCGCCATTGACCCGCACCTGGCCGCTGCGCATCAGCTTGTAGATCAGGCTGCGCGGCGCGCCCTTGAGCTGGCCGAGCAGGAAATTGTCTACGCGCTGTCCGGCCCTGTCTTCCGGGACCTTGAGAATGCGCACCGCGCTGGTCGCGACATCGCGCGGCTTTGGAGGGATCGGGGGGGAAGTCATCAGGCAGTTTATTCTGTTACACTCGGGGGGCGAGATAAGGGTTTGATTTCGTTGGAAGTTAGTTGAGGGCCAGAAGCCCGGCTTACGACGATTCCGGCACAGTGCGCGACCACCGCCCCCGGGGCGGCCATGTTAGCGGCTCACCGGCCTACCCGGCCATCGCCGGATGCCGCAAGCGTCCGCGCTGAACATGCCCCGTGCGGCGCCCAGCCTGGCTGGAGTCGCCGCCGGTCCTGAACCACCTAAAAGCAAGAAGCGCTCCCGCGGCTCGCCGTGGTGTCGTAGCGCTGGAAACCCAAGACGCCCACCCCGCGCCTGCGCGATGGGCGACGAAGCGTGACCAGAAGCGAAACCCCATGGCGTTCCGCGCGGTAGCAGCGCGAGGAACGCAACAATGAAGCGAATGCTGATCAACGCCACGCAGGCAGAAGAACTGCGTGTGGCCATCGTGGACGGCCAGACCCTGTACGACATCGACATCGAGCAGCCGTCCAAGGAACAGAAGAAGTCCAACATCTACAAGGGCCGCATCACCCGGCTCGAACCCTCGCTGGAAGCGGCCTTCGTCGAATACGGCGGCGAGCGCCACGGCTTCCTGCCGCTGAAGGAAATTTCCCGCGATTACTTCCAGGCCGGCGTCGACCACAACAAGGCGACGATCCGCGAACTGCTGCGCGAGGGCCAGGAAGTCGTGGTCCAGGTGGACAAGGAAGAGCGCGGCAACAAGGGCGCGGCCCTGACCACGTTCATCTCCCTGGCCGGCCGCTACATGGTGCTGATGCCGAACTCGCCCAGCGCCGGCGGCGTCTCGCGCCGGATCGAGGGCGAGGACCGCGCCGCGCTGAAGGAAGCGCTGGACAAGCTGAACATCCCCGACGACATGGGTGTGATCATCCGCACGGCCGGCGTCGGCCGCGATGCCGAAGAGCTGCAGTGGGACCTGGACTACCTGCTGCAGGTGTGGAAGTCGATCGCCGAGGCCGCCCTGGCCAAGCCGGCGCCGTTCCTGATCTACCAGGAGTCGCGGCTGATCATCCGCGCCCTGCGCGACTACCTGCGCGCCGACATCGGCGAGATCCTGGTCGACACCGCCGAGATGTACGGCGACGCCCAGGAGTTCATGCAGCAGGTGATGCCGCAGAGCCTGCGCAAGCTCAAGCACTACACCGACGACATCCCGCTGTTCAACCGCTTCCAGATCGAATCGCAGATCGAGGCCGCCTACGAGCGCAGCGTGCGCCTGCCGTCCGGCGGCTCGATCGTGGTCGACCAGACCGAGGCGCTGACCGCGGTGGACGTCAACTCCTCGCGCGCCACCAAGGGCAGCGACATCGAGGACACCGCGTTCCAGACCAACCTGGAGGCGGCCGAAGAGGTCGCGCGCCAGCTGCGCCTGCGCGACCTCGGCGGCCTGGTGGTGATCGACTTCATCGACATGGCCTCCAACAAGCACCAGCGCGAGGTCGAGAACCGCCTGCAGAACGCGCTCAAGTACGACCGCGCGCGGGTGCAGATCGGCCGCATCTCGCGCTTCGGCCTGCTGGAGATGAGCCGCCAGCGCCTGCGTCCGTCGCTGGGCGAATCCAGCCAGATCGTCTGCCCGCGCTGCGACGGCCATGGCCGCATGCGCAGCGTCGAGTCGCTGTCGCTGTCGATCATCCGCGTCGCCGAAGAGCACGCGATGAAGGAGAACACCGGGCAGGTGCTGGTGCAGGCCCCGGTGGAGATCGCCAACTACCTGCTCAACGAGAAGCGCCGCGCGCTCAGCGAGATCGAGAAGCGCCACGACGCGCCGATCGTGATCGTCGCCGACGAGCAGCTGCACACCCCGCACTACGAAGTGACCCGCCTGCGCGAGAACGAGCTGGGCGAGGAAAGCACCAAGCCCAGCTACCAGCGCGGCACCCCGCGCAAGCTGCCGGTGCACGCGCTGACCAAGGCGCAGCTGAACATCCCGGCGCCCGCGGTGACCAATGTGAAGCACTCGCAGCCGGCCCCGGTGCGCGAAGTGGTCGAAGAACCGGTGGCCGTACCGGCACCGGCGCCCGTGGTTGCGCCGGCACCGGTCGCGCCGCCGGCCACCGGCGTGGTCGGCTGGCTGAAGCGCATCTTCGGCGCCGGCGAGAGCCCGGCCCCGGCTCCGGCCGCCGCCGAGCCGGCACAGCGCCAGCGCCCGCAGGACGGCAATCGCAACCGCAACGACCGTGGCGATCGCAACGACCGCAATGCGCGCCGCGACGGCAACCGCAACGGCGGCCAGGGCGGCAATGCCGCGCGCGGCAACGGCAACAACGGCGGCGGCAACGCGCGCCGCGACGAGCGCCGCGCCGGCAACGGCGCCGCCGCGCCGGCCGGGCAGCAGAACCAGCAGCCCAAGGCGCCGCGCAACGAGCAGGCCGCGCAGCAGGCCAAGCCGCAGCAGCAGCCACAAACGCCGAAGCCGCCGAAGCAGCAGCAGCCGCAGAACCCGCCGCGCCAGCCGAAGCCGCAGCAGGAGCCGGCACAGGCCGCCGCGCAGGGCGACAAGCCGCCGCGTCAGCCGCGTGCGGAGGAGGCCGTCGCCAAGCAGCAGGCCGCACCGGTCGCCACCGCACCGGCGACCCCGGTGCAGGACGCCACCACGCTGGCCGCCGCCGCGGTCGCCGGTGGCGCGATCGCCGCGTCGCAGGAACCGGCAGCAGCCGTCGACGCTGCAGCCGCCGCACCGGTGCAGCCGGCGCAGACCGCGGCAGCAGCGAGCATCGATGAACGCGAAAGCGCCGCCGAAACCGCGCAGGCCGTGCCCGCCGGCGAAGGCGCCGAGGGCGAGGACGGTACCGGCGACGCCGGCGGCCGCCGCCGTCGTGGCCGTCGCGGTGGCCGCCGCCGTCGCCGTGGCAATGGCGAAGCCGGTGCTGCCGGCGATGCCGCAGGCCTGGACGATGCCGACCTGGATGCCGGCGACAGCGATGGCGAAAGCGCGCCCGCGCCGAGCCGCAGCCAGCCGGAGTTCGACTTCGACGACGACGGCACCACCGATGCCGCTCCGGCCAAGTCGCAGCCGCCCGTGCAGGAAAAGCGCGAGCCGCAGGAGAAGCGTGAGCCGCGTCGCGAGCGTCCGGCTGCTGTCGGTGCGCCGGCACCGGCCTACGCCGCTGCCCAGGCCCCCGCGCCGATCACCGCCGACGCCGTACCTGCGCCGGCCACCGCACCGATGCAGCCGGCCGCCCCTGCCGAGGCCGTGACCGCATCGCCTGCGCCGACCGCGCCGGCCGCTGCAGCCCAGGGCGTCAGCGATGCCGCCGTGGCCCACGCCGACACCGTGGTCGCTGCCGCTCCGGTAGCAGCCGCAGTCGCCGAGACCAAGCCGGTCGCGCAGGAAACCGTCGCCACCGAGCGCGCCGCGGCACCGGCCGAACCCGCAACACCGGCCGTCGCGCCGCAGCCGCAGGCGGTCACCACCGCCGTCGAGCAGCCGACTGCCACCGCGGCCAAGGCGCCGGTCGCCGAGCCGGACGCGGTGGATGCCACGGCCACCGTCGAGGATCCGGCGGGCGTGACCACGCCGGCGGCAACCACCGTCGCGCCGAGCGCAGCGCCGGCCGCCACGCCCACCGCTCCCGCGGAACCGCGTGCGGAAGACGCTGCCGCGGCCAAGCCGGCCTACGCGCCAGTGCAGACCACCCTGCTCGACGCCTTCGCCGAGGCACCGGCGGCGGTTCCGCACAGTGGTGAGGCAGCGGCCGCAGCGTCGACCGAGGCCGCATCGGTCACGCCGGCACGCGACGACAGCGCAACGTCCGTCGCTGCTCCGGCGACGCTGGCGCAGGCGGAGATCGCGGCTGTGGACGAGGCGGCGCGGAAGGAACGTGCTGCTGCCGCGGCGCAGTCCGCAGCGCCTGCGCCGCATGCCGCGGACAAGGCGGACGGCGACGAGCACAAGGATCGCGGCTGATCCCCGCTCCTGCCGGTGCAGCATGAAAGAAGCGGCCTTCGGGCCGCTTTTTTTTGTGGACGCCCGTGAAGCGTTTCCATCGCTACGGCTCAAGACGATCGTCTGCACGCGTACTGCCTTTCGCGCGTCCTGTTCGGCGCGGCAGCAGCGGCTTCAAAGCCACGGCGAAACTCGCTTTGCCGTGACTCGACGAGACACACCATCACCTCCGCAGAAGCGGCTTCAGCCGCGACGGGGCTTTCCCGATGCGCCGGTCGCGGCTGAAGCCGCGCCTGCGAAAACACGCGATGCGTGGAGTACGTGCTGCGCGGAAGGCTACCGAAGTGTCTTGAAGATCCACCACCACATGCACGTCCGCGTCGTTGCGCGCTCGCTGCAGTCGCGAGCGATGCATTCGCGCAGAGCACGCACTCCCTACTCCACCGCTTTCGCCAAACCCAGCCATTCCGACCGCGGCACGCGCCAGTGCCGGGGGCGTCGGCGATAGCCGCGGACGCTGGTTCGCAATCGATCCACTGCGAACAGGTCCGCACGTTGGCGCAAGCACAACGCAAAAGCGGCCCGAAGGCCGCTCTCGTGTCAGCTCGGCAGGCACCGCCGACTACAGCGGATGCGTCGGATCCAGCAAGCCGTACTGCGTGGCCAGGCGCGCCAGGGCGATGTTGTCCTGGATGCCGACCTTTTCGAACAGCCGCGCCTTGTGCGTGTTGACGGTCTTGGCGCTGAGGCTCAGGCGCTTGGCGATGTCTTCCTGGCGCAGGCCGCGGGTCAGCAGCAGGGCCACTTCCAGCTCGCGCGGCGACAGTGCATCGAATGGGGAACCGCCACCTTCCAGATTGGCCAGCGCCAGGTTCTGCGCGATGTTGGCGCCGAGGTAGCGCTTGCCCATCGCCACGTCGCGGACCGCGCGCAGCAGCTCCTGCGCGTCGCCGGCCTTGCCAACGTAGCCGGACGCGCCGGCTTCCAGCAGGCGCTTGGGCAGCGGGCCGTCTTCCAGCACCGAGACGATGATGACCTTGGTGCCGTGGTCGCCCTTGACGATGCGCTCGGTGACTTCCAGCCCGCTGACGCCGGGCATGTGCAGATCGCACAGGACGATGTCCGGCTTCAGCTGCCGGATCTGCGGAAGTGCATTTTCGCCACTGTCGGCCTCGCCGACGATCTCGATATCCGTTTGATTCGACAGGATCAGCTTCATGCCCGTACGGACAAGAGCGTGATCATCGACCAGAAAAACCCTGATGGCCATCTCGTATAACCCCAACGCAGCGGATACCGCACCATCCAGACTATCTGCGTGAATTATTCAGGGCAATACGAATTCGTAGACAAACGACGACGCTTCACGGAGTGCTCATCTGCACTTCGCAAAACGTCATCGTGTCGTCATCAAAACCCTGCCGAGCTTACTCAAGGCTCGGCACGCAGGGTCGAGTGACCTGCCAGCGCTCTCCCCGTAAGGCGCGCGACGGTCCCTGCGTCAGGCCGAGGCCAGTATGCTGATGCGGCGGGAAAAGCGTTATCAGGACAATCCTGATCTCACGTCAGAATTATCTGACCCTCCCCCTTCCCGCTTCCGGACACCATCCCGCTGCGGATCCCGGACAGGCCCGGCGAAATTTTCCGACACTCGCGTCGGAAATGGCCGATGCGACCTCCATACCCGGCGCAGCCACGACATGCCTGGCCGCCTGCGGCACACTGCCCGAGTGAACACGATCCGTCCCTACGTCATGCAGGACCGCGCGGCCTGCCTGGCGCTGTTCGACAGCAACGCCCCGCAGTTCTTCGACCGTAGCGAACGCGCCGCCTTCGAGCGCTTCCTTGAACATGACGTCGGCGCCTGGCACTACCTGGTCATCGTCCGCGCGGGCGCGGTGGTGGCTTGCGGCGGCCACGCGCTGCGCCTCGACGGCCGCGTCGCCAGCTTCGGCTGGGGCATGGTCGACCGCCGCCTGCACCGCCAGGGCCTGGGCCGCGCACTGACCGAGGCCCGGCTCGACGCCTGCCGCAGTGCCGGCGTCACGCGGATCGAACTGGACACCAGCCAGCACACCCAGGCGTTCTATGCGCGCTTCGGCTTCACGGTCAAGCACGTGGTCGCGAACGGCTACGGCGCGGGGCTCGACCGTTGGGACATGGCGCTGGACCTGGACCGCACGCGCGACTGAACCGGATCGCGCCTCAAGAAGTCGCCGTCAGGCGGCCAACGCGTAGCGGCGGCAGTGCTCCAGATAACCGGCTTCGTGATGCCCGGCGAGCGCGACCACGCTCTCCCACAACCACGACGGCGTGTCGATGGCCTTGCGCCGGTCGGCGTCCAACTGTTGCAGCCACGCGGCCCGCGTCCCGGGCTTCATCTGCCGCGCATGCGCCTTGCCGACGACGAAGGCGAGGTAGCGCGCCGAGCGCACCGCCTCGACGTGATTGAATTGGTCGACTTCCAGTTTCAGGTCGCGCGGCGAGAGTTCGCGAATGAACAACGAGCGGCCCAGCATGTGCACCGGCATCATCCTGCTGCCCAGGTAGGGCGACAGCGCCCGCGCCGCGGCGGTGACGCGTTCGGCGTTGTCCGCCGGCATCCGTGCACCGGGCGCCGCTGGCGCGATCGGTGCGATCGCCTCCTTCAGATCGACCAATGCATAGGACCAGTGGCCCTTGCCGGTCTTCAGGCCGACGATCGCCGCGTAGCGCAGCAGGCCGAGCGAACTGCAGCCCTTCATCCAGTACGCCGCATCGACCAGGCGAACCTCGCGATCCTTGGGCTTTCCCTTCAGCGACAGCACCATCTGCGCGACCGCCGGATCGGCGAACAGACGCTCCAGCGCCTCGCGCTCTTCCGGCGCCAATGCCCAGAACTTCTCGCCAAGCGGGATACGCGGCTCCACCGCCTGCAGTCGCTCCTTGGCCAGATGCCGCCAGCGCCGGCCGAAGGCCTCGCGGCGAATGCTGCGCACGGTCTCGGGTTCGGCACCGGGGTGATCGCGGGTCGGATCCTCGATGGCGGCGCCATAGCCGTCGATCATCGCCTCCATCATCCGCGCCGTGGTGACGCCGGGCAGGTCCGAGCCGCGTGCCGCGGTGGCCAGCGACAGGCCCAGGCGGATCAGATCGTGCGCGGGATTGCCGATCACGCCCTGGTCGAGGTCGCGGATCTGGATCTCGACGCGCCCCTCGCCGTCGGCGACCGGGCCCAGGTTGCCGAGATGGCAGTCGCCGCAGATCCAGATCGCCGGTCCCATCGGCACGCGCCGCGCCGCCGGCGACGCTGCCAGCCATTCGTAGAACTTGAGCGTGTTGCCGCGGACATAGGCGTGGGCGGAGCGGGCCATCTTCAACGTGCGTTTGCGTTCGAGGATGACGGGGCGTTCGGCGAGGCTGGGCATCGAAGGTCGGACCTGGAGCGGATGGCGTGGGGGTCACGCGCGGCGGCGCAGACGCTAGCAGAGCCGAACGGAGTGGTCCGTGCACGGCAGGCACCTGGGCAACATACGCAGTGATCGCGGGGATCGCGCGGCCACGCACCGCATGCAGGCGCGGTGGCGGCGTGCGATTACGCAGGGTTTGCTGCTTGTTCTGCCGCCGACGCGCGTGCCTGCGGCGGTCGGATCCAGCCTCTCCGCCGCCTCCCGCGTGACCAGGCACGCGCCAACGGCAGCGCCCGGCGTCGACGTCATCTTAATTACGCCCCCGGCTATGCTCCGCGCACCTCACATAACTTAGGGAGAAGTTCATGCGTCTGACCATGCCGGCAACGGTTGCTGTATGTGTGCTGCTCGCTGCCTGCGGCAAGGGTGGCGACAAGAACGGCGACAACGTCGCGATGTCCAACGCCTCGGTCGCCGACGTGGCCAAGGTCCAGGCCGCGAAGCTGCAGCCCGGCCAATGGGAGATGCGGATCGAACAAGTGAGCAGCGAGACCAGCGGCGGCTCCGGCAACATGCCGCAGATGCCGAAGGTGCCGCCGAGCACCGCCAAGATCTGCCTCACCGCCGAGCAGATCAACGATCCCACCAGCCTCTTCGGCAGCGCCTCGCCGATGCAGAAGAACTGCGTGTACGACTCCTTCAGCATGAAGGACGGAAAGATCGACGCGAAGATGCATTGCACGATGGGCGACATCAAGGTCGCCGGCACCAGCACAGGCACCTTCAGCGCCACCGAGATGGCCTCCGAATCGCATTCCGAGATCACCGGCCTGCCGGGCGGCATGTCGATGAAGACGCACATGAAGATGGACGGCAAGCGCCTGGGCGAGTGCCAGCCGGGCGATATCAAGGCCGGCGATACAAAGGCGCCGGCTGCCGGCTGAGCGCGCCTGTCCTGATGCCGACGCCCAGCGTCGCTTTTGGAAGCATCCCAGTCCTGTTCCAAGCGCCGCGACGGTGACCCGTCGCGGCGTTTTTCATGCGCGCGCGTCCGCGCTTGCCGCGGCGCGATCCACCCTCCGACCAGTTGCCTGCGCAGCGAGGCACTGGCCTGTTCATACCTGGTTGCAGGCCGATCGACCGAATGTACGCCTCCAGCGACAGCCGCGTCGCTCCTTGCGTCCTTGCCGTGCCGCCACACAACAAACAGAAAGCACCCATGCGCAACACCCTTCTGGCCACGATCATCGCGCTGGCCGCAGTACCCGCACTGGCGAGCGCACGCACGCCGGCGCCGGACTGTCACGCGATGATGTTTGCCGCGGTGAAGGACGACATGCACAACACCTGGAACAAGGGCCAGACCTTGCCGGTGGACATCGCGCGCGACACGCCGTCGGGCGGCGCGTTCTGCACGCATGGCGGCAGTTGCCTGCCGCGCAAGGTGGCCGGCAAGGAGGCGGTTCGCCTCATCGATTGCAAGATCGGGCCGTCGATCGGCGACGGCGACTACCGACTGGTCGCATTGCCGCATTCGCACAAACACTGAATCTCCGACTTTCGCCAGGAGCGCCGACCATGAAACTTCCATTGCGACTGGCGGCGCTGTGCTGCCTCGCGTTCGCCTGCGTGTCCGCGGCGAATGCGCAACCCACGATCCGTGTCGCGGTCTATCGCGGCGCAGCCGGCTGCGACGATTGCTCAGAAACCGCCAAGGAAGCGATCGAGGCACTGAGTCCGCAGTACAAGGTCGACATCATCGGCCCGAAGGAGGCGCAAGACGTCACGCCAGCCACCCTGCGCGGCTATGCGATCTATGTGCAACCGGGCGGCGGGCAGGACATTCCGGCCGCGCTGCAGGCGATGGGCGAGCGCCGAATCGCCGCCATCCGCGACTTCGTCGCGCAGGGCGGCGGCTATCTGGGCCTGTGCATGGGCGGCTATCTTGCCGACGACACCAACATGGGCCTGATCGGCGACGATCTCGATGGCGAGGTCGGCCGACCCGGCTTCCCCGTCACCACCATCGATGAGGAGGCCGTCGCGGTTCGCTGGAAGGGCCGCCCCGACAGCGTGTTCTTCCAGGACGGCCCCTACTTCCCGAAGAGCACCCAGGGTGGCTTCCGCGCGCTCGCCACCTACGCCAATGGCGATGTGGCCGCGGCGCGCTACAGCTTCGGCCGCGGCACCGTCGTGCTCAGCGGTCCGCATCCCGAGGCAGACCGGAGCTGGTTCGAACAGGCCGAGATCCCGCTGGACCGGATGCCCAGGACGCCGGTCCTGCAGGCGCTGTTCGACGAGTTCGCCCTGCCGGCGTCGCAGCCCTGAGTCCATCGGTGCCGACCGCCGCCGGCTGACGCGTCACCGCCCGATGCGGACGGCTCGGGCGGCGCGAACTACTTCAACGCCCGCCAGCTCCGACCGGCACGGAAGGCGCGCTCGAGGGTCGCCGCGAGCAGGCAGATCTTCAGCGTCTGCGGCAGGATGCCGTCGCCCGGGTCGCTGGGCGTGCCCAGCACCACCGACAGCTGATTGGCGATCGCCTGCCACACCACCTGCGGGTGCGGGCCGATCAACCGGGTCAGTCCCATCCAGGCCCAGGCCGAGGACCAGTCCAGGGCGCGATACAGCACGATCAAGGTGACCAGGGCCGCCAGCCCGGTGGCGCCGGCCAACTGCACGCTGTTGGCCGCAGCGCGATAGCGCGAAACGGTCCCCGCCCAGAAATGGCCGATGAAGTCGCGCAACCACGTCGGCAGCTTGCGCCACAGCCCCAGCGTGCCGTCGACCTTGCTAGACCACTTGCCGGGCGCACTCCATTCGGCGTTGTGCACGTCGTAGCGGTAGATCAGCGCGGCCAACGCCAGCCAGACCACCGGCAACAAGGCCGAGAAGAAGATCACCACCAGCGTGTCCGCCACGCCCGGCGACGCCTGCTCCACCGCGCCCGGCAACGCGGCATGCGCGACGCCGATGGGATGGGTGATGCCCTGCCAGAGTTGCTGGCCGAGATCGGCGATGCGCAGATGCGCCAGCCAGCGGAACACGCCGCCCTTCCATTCGGTGAGCACGTACATGCCGACGAAGGTCCAGCCGGCCTCGCACAGCACGATCAGCACGTTCCACGCCGGATGCGCGCTGCGCTGCTTCTGTTTTTTCGCGCCGCGCCGGATCAGCCACAGCAACCCCACCGACGCCGCCAGCCACCAGCCGCCGGACACCTCGAACAGCGACCCGCGATAGGTCGGATCGAACGGATTGAACTGTCCCAAGCCCTCGCGCCCGTAGGCACGGATCGTCTCGCCGAGGAAGCCCCAGGCGGCGTAGTAGGCGAAGAACGGCACCAGCGCCTGCGAGACGATCGCCGACAGGCGGCGCCAGCGCGCCCTACCCGCATCGTCTGCTGCCGACGCGTCGGCCTGCTCGGCCAACGCCGCGCTGGCGATCCCCGGCAGGGCCGGGCGCAGCGTCTCGAACAGCAGCACGAAGATCACCAGCTTGACCAGTACCACCAGCGTCAGCGACAACAGACCGGCGAGCCGATTCTGGTAGCCGATCCACACCGCAGCCTGCAGCAACAGTTCGTTGAGCAACACGCCGGCCAGCGCCACGGCCAGCAGTTGCGACAGGTAGCGGCACCACAGCCGCAGCGTGTCGCCGATCAGTCCCAGCGGCCCGCCGCGCAGCGCCAACTCAGTCATGGGCTTGCCCCCGCGCGAAACGGAGGTAATGCGGGCGACCGCCGCGCGTGCTCACGGTGAGTTGCAGCTGCGCAGCCACCGCACGCGGCACCAGGTAGTAGCCGTCGATCGCCAACGGCACGCCCGGCTTGGCCGCGGACACGGCCAGTCCATCGCAGGCCACGCCGGGCGACTCGCCAGGCTTGGCCAGGGCACGCTGCAACAGGTCCGGCACGGTATCGATCGCGGACCAGGATCGGCCAGTGCTGTCGACCAGCTTGAGCGTGCAATCGCTCCACTGCGCGCCGGCGGCGCCCGGCACCAGCGACAGGCGTGTGCGCACAAACGTACGATCGGCGGGCAGTCCTGCCGCGAAGGGCAGCACGTCGACCGACGCGAGGCGAACGGCGGCACCGTCGTAGTCCACGGTCTGCGCCATTGCCACATCCACCGGCCGCCATTCGCGCGCATGCAGCAGTTCACGCACGTCGCGCCAGCCAGTCGCGGCCATCGTGCACGGCACCAGCACCACCAATGCCGCCAGTGCGAGCCAGCGCATGCGCCGCTCGGAAACGGCCGGGGTCACGTCGCGGTCAGAGGCGTGCATGCAGCGCATCCAGATCGAGCACATCGGTGACCGCCGCTGCGGGCGGGAGCGGCGGATAGCGCACCTGCGCCTCGGCCGTCAGCTGCGGGTCGCGGTCCTCCGACAGCAGCAGCGTGCCGCCGGCCCTGGCGAGCGCGGTCGGCAGTTCGAACACCAGCACGTCCTTGCGCTCCAACCCGGGCTGCAGCGTCTTGATCGACGACAGCACTGCATCGCCCATCTCCGCGCGGCCGCTGGCGCGATAACGACGGCCGTCGGGCGTTGCCCAGATCCGGCCATACACGCGCGCGGTCGCGCGCGCGACCTTCGACCGCACCGGCACCACCAGCCACACGCCGCCACTGTCGCGCTGCTGCACCGCGCCCGCTGCCTTGAAGCGGATGGTGCGTGCGAGCTGCGGGGTGCCGGCGTCGACGGCCAGATTGTCGGTCTGCACCCAACCGTCCGGCGCTCCGGACACCGCGATCGGGCCAGTAATGCGCTCGTAGCGCGGCATCGTCCAGCGCATCCCGGCAAGCAGCACGAAGCCGAGCAGCAGGATCGCGATGGCGGAGAGCCGCTTCACGGTTCACCCGCCTGTGCGCCGGCACGCGCTGCGCCAAGCGGCAGCTCCACGACCCCGACCGGATGCGGATCGGTCCAAAGCGGCTGCGCGTAGAGATTGTCGAAGGCCTTGAAGGTTCTGGCGGTGATGTCGAAGCGCACGCGCCCAGCCACCTGTTCCGTCGCCGGATAGGTCCAGACCAGGGCGACCTGTTCCGGCAGGCCAGGTTGCAACTCGGTAGTCGCCGCGCGATCGCGCAACAGATAGGCCGTCGGCCGCGCATCGGCCCCGCGCGGCGGCGTCTTCAACGCAACCGCCTGCACCAGAGAGCCACTGGTCTGCGCGGTGCGATTGGTGGCCTGCAGATACAGCACGATCGCCTTGCGACCGTCGCGCGACACCACCTCGCCATCCGGTAACCGGTCGCTGGTCTCTACGTGGTCGAAGCGCAGCGACCACTCACCTGCGGCAACGTCCTTCCCGGCCTGCAGTGCGGGCGGCACCGGCACCTCCTTGGCCTCAAACAAGCCGATGCCCCACCCCACCACGATCGCGGCAATGCCACCGACCCCGGCCAGCATCCGTGTCCGCCACTGTCCTAGAGACGCTTTGCTCACCAAACCGGGTGACCCTTTTGGAAGCTCGGCCGGACGGTAGCACCGGGTTGCGAAGACGTGCAACCCGCAACTGAATGAAGAGAAACAGTATCCGTCCGCACTGTGGATCCTACTTCCAGACCACCTAGCAAATGCTCCAAGCGAGAGACAAGGCGCTTATCGCGGATCCCGCGACGCGGGTGCCTGTTCTGAGCGCTTGAAATCGGGGCTAACGTCATCTCGCCCGAGGGCCGATGGGTGCGCTTTCATCAGCCACTCGGCCACCAGAAGATTCGGTAGCCAGCATAACCAGGCAATCGCCCGATAGGCCACGACAAATTCGATGCCCAAGACAAACGTCGAGAAAGGCAGGTAAAGACGCAGCGTTACCGCAGACAGGGTCAAGGCGAACGAGCGCATCATCCAGCGCCGATGCTCAGCCAGCCGACCTGTCAGAACCTTGCGCAGCGCGATGGCCGTTGTCGCCATCCACGCGATTCCAAGCGCACCGAATCCCGCGCCAGCGACAGGCCCGGTGGATATCCCGGCAGCAAGAAACACGGCGGAAAGGCCTCCGACCATGCAACCCGCGACATACACGCGTCCGGTCGCCCGATGCCACCCTGGGTGACGCAGACGAAGCCGGCGAACGAACTGGAGGGGCCCACAGAGCAGCGCCGTCGCGGCGCTGGTCGCGTGCACGATCAACCAGGGATGCACGTGCCGGTTGGCTGCGACCCCAGGTGGCACCGGACCTCGATCAAACAGATAGCGATAGGACAGCAGGGCGACCGTGCCGCTCAATACAGCGAGCACGCCCCATGCATAGCCCGACCGTCTGGATTTCGCTGTCGTGCTTGCCTGCGACCGATACGCCGAATGCATCATGCTGCCCCCTGGAGTGACAAATGCGGCCATGGGCCGGACTTCAAGCCGCGGCATGTCCGCCACGTCCTTCAAGTGCAACACTATCGGTGCCGGGCAGCCGAGCCCATGTTCGATCGTCGAAACATCTGTCGCTATCGTCCAGACATGACCGACCCGCTTTCCGACATCCTCACCCTCGTTCAGCTCGACTCATATGGATTTCGCGGGTTGGACGCTGGAAGCGACTGGGGACTGCGTTTCCCACCAGCCGACGGCATCCGATGCTTTGCCATCGATTCGGGGGAATGCAGGATCGTGCTGCAGAACGCCCGCACTCATATCGCCTTGGAACCGGGTGATGTGATTCTTGTGCAAGGAGGAGCCGCCATGCAGCTGTATGCAGGCGCCCCCGTAACGTGGCAGGACGCCATCTCGTTCCTGACACAGGTGCCGCCTGGCCACGTCGCTGAACTCAATGGCGGCGGGGTGTGTCGAGGCATCGGGGGATTCTTTTCGTTGCGCGGCCAACATGCTGCGGCCATCCTTTCAGCGGTACCGCCGGTGGTCCACATCCGGTCTCAAGATCACAAGGCGGCGCTTCAAGCCAGCGTACGGCGCCTCATCGTCGAACTGCGCGAACCTCGGCCAGGCAGCGATCTGCTCGCTGGACACCTTGCGCAGGCGCTCTTGATCGAGGCCTTGCGCGCCCATCTGGAGACAGGCCAGCAGCAGATGGGATGGCTGGCCGCGCTCGGCGTGCCCGCACTGCATCGTGCCCTGACGGCCATGCACGCGAACGTCAGCCATCGGTGGACGGTCGCAGAATTGGCCGCCGCCGCACGGATGTCGCGCTCCAGCTTCGCCGCCCATTTCGAGCGCGTCACCGGCGAGACGCCGATGGATTATCTGACCCGGTGGCGCATGGCCCTGGCGTCTCATCGTCTGCTGACGTCGACGCTGTCGGTCGGTGCGATCGGCATGTCTGTCGGTTACTCGTCTGAAAGTGCGTTCGCGGTTGCATTCAAACGCAACTTCGATGCATCGCCCAGCCAATACCGCGCGCAATCAATAGCGGCCAAGTTCTGACGCTGTGGGTGTCTTAAGGACGCAAACACTGCTTAGGTCCCACCGCCCTAGATCAACGCAGGCGTCCCACCCTTGGACTCCGCAAACGCCATCACGCCTTGACCGCCAGTGTGGCGGAGAGAGTGGGATTCGAACCCACGGAAGGTTTGACCCTTCGCCGGTTTTCAAGACCGGTGCCTTAAACCGCTCGGCCATCTCTCCGTTTACGAACACGGCGGTAACCAAGAACCACCGGTACGGGCGCGCATTTTCGCACGCCCGCGGCGGTTTTGCTCGACCGACGTGTTCGGCCGGCGTCGCGATCAACCCGCCTCGACCGCCATCGCGCCCAGGGTCGAGTGACGGGCCTTGGTGCGTTCGGGGCAGTTGCCGCCGCAGTCCAGGCGCGAGGCTTCGATCTGACGAGGCAGGTGTTCGGCGAGGAAGTCGATGAACACGCGCACCGCCGGCAGCAGGCCGCGGCGCGAGGCGAACACGGCGTGGCAGATGCCCTGCGGCAGCGACCATTCCGGCAGCACCACTTCCAGTTCGCCGTTGCGCACGGCTTCGGCGCAGACGGTCTCGGGCAGCAGGGTGATGCCGAAGCCGTCCTTGACCATGGACTGCAGCAGCGGGAAGTCGAAGCCGGCCACGCGCGGCTGCAGGTCGACGCGGCGCACTTCGCCGGCCGGGCCGTGCAGTTCCCAGCGCTGCCGGGCTTCGTCCTCGCTGATGCTGAGGGTGACGTGCGAGGTCAGCTCCTCGGGATCCTTGGGGCGGCCGGCGCGGTCCAGGTACTTGGGGCTGGCGACCAGCAGTTCCTGCACCTGGCCGAAGCTGCGCATCACCAGGCTGCCGTCGTCGTCCAGGCGCGAACGCACGCGCAGGGCGACGTCGTAGCCTTCGTTGATGATGTCGACGCGGCGGTTGCTGATGTTCAGTTGCAGCCGCACCTTGGGGTACTGGTCCAGGAACATCGGCAGCAGCTTGGGCAGCTGCATCTGCGCCAGCGACACCGGCACGCTGACCCGCACCAGCCCGCGCGGTTCGGCGCTGAGCCGGTCGACCACTTCCCGTGCGGCCTGCGCCTCGGCCAGCATGGTCTGGGCGTGGCGGTGCACGCTCATGCCCAGGTCGGTGACGGCGAAACGGCGCGTGGAGCGCTGCAGCAGGCGCACGCCCAGGTCGCTCTCCAACTGGCTGATGCGGCGGCTCAGGCGCGACTTGGGGATGCCCAGGGCGCGCTCGGCGGCGGCGAACCCGCCGTGGTCGACCACCATGGCGAAGTAGTACAGATCGTTGAGGTCGTGCATGTTCTTTCGATATTTAGAACGATGGGGACAATCGGATCCGGTTCATTCTACTCCTACAACGATTTGCGCTGCAGGGGACGCCGGTCGCGCTCGCGCGGTGGCTCAGGCACGGATGGAGGCGGTCGCAGGGTAACCCCGGCCGGGCTAGCGCGAAGTGACGGGGACGGGAGCTCGGCGCATGCGGAACGCCGCTGCGGCGAGTGCTGCAGTGGGCACTGCATGCGAACGCCCTGCCCCGTCCGGGTCGAAGCCCCACCGTGGCTCAAGGCGGGGCGCTGCCCGCATCAGGACACGCTGCCTGAGCGCAGGGACGGACAGGAGGGCGGCGCCGCAGCAACGGCGACGCGAGGCGCGCCCGGGGCCGGCGCCCCGGGCCCGAGCGATCAGCCGATCCGCTCGGCCCCGCCCATGTACGGGCGCAGCGCGTCGGGCACGGTGATCGAGCCGTCGGCGTTCTGGTAGTTCTCCATCACCGCGATCATGGCGCGGCCGACCGCGGTACCGGAGCCGTTGAGCGTGTGCAGCAGCTCGGGCTTGCCGGTAGCGGGGTTGCGCCAGCGCGCCTGCATGCGCCGCGCCTGGAAGTCGCCGCAGTTGGAGCAGGAGGAGATCTCGCGATAGGTCTGCTGCGACGGCAGCCAGACTTCCAGGTCGTAGGTCTTGCTGGCCGAGAAGCCCATGTCGCCGGTGCACAGCAGCATCTTGCGGTACGGCAGGCCCAGCGTCTCCAGCACCACTTCGGCGCAACGGGTCATGCGCTCGTGTTCGGCGGCGCTGTCTTCCGGGCGGCACACGCTGACCAGTTCCACCTTCTCGAACTGGTGCTGGCGGATCATGCCGCGGGTGTCGCGGCCGCCGCTGCCGGCCTCGGAGCGGAAGCACAGCGAGTGCGCGGTCATGCGCAACGGCAGGCGCTCGGCCTCGACGATCTCGTCGCGCACCAGGTTGGTCAGCGAGATTTCCGAGGTGGAGATCAGGTAGCGCTTCTGTTCGCCCAGCGCGGTGGCGAACATGTCTTCCTCGAACTTCGGCAACTGGCCGGTGCCGTACAGGCTGTCGGCGTTGACGATCACCGGCACGTTGGTTTCCTGGTAGGCGTGCGGGCCGGTGTGCAGGTCCAGCATGAACTGCGCCAGGGCGCGGTGCAGACGCGCGATCGGCCCACGCAGCACGGTGAAGCGCGCGCCCGACAGCTTGGCCGCCGCCTCGCCGTCCAGCCAACCGTGGCGCGCGCCGAGTTCGACGTGGTCCTTGACCTCGAAATCGAAGCTGCGCGGGCTGCCCCAGCGCTGCAGTTCGACGTTGTCGGCTTCGTCCTTGCCCACCGGCACGTCGGCCTGCGGCAGGTTGGGAATCTCCAGCGCCAGCGTCTCCAGCTGCGCGCGGATCTCGTCCAGACGCTGCTCGGAGGCCTTCAGTTCGTCGCCGAAGCCGGCCACTTCGGCCATCAGCGCACTCGCGTCCTCGCCCTTGGCTTTGGCCTGGCCGATCGCCTTGGAACGGCTGTTGCGCAGGCTCTGCAGTTCCTGGGTCCGCACCTGGATGCGCTTGCGGTCGGCCTCCAGGGCCTCCAGGGCGGCCACGTCCAGCGCATAGCCGCGACTGGTGCGCAGGCGCTCGGCGAGGTCGGCGGGCTGTTGGCGAAGCAGAGCGGGATCGAGCATGGGCGCGGGGTGCCAGGGGAACGAACCCGGGATTATCGCCTGTCCGTCGCGGTTTTGCCGACTCGCGTCCGCCGCGGCGCGCGATTCACTGCGGCTATGCCAGAATCGAACGGTTCCCTACGGTGAGTCCCATGTCCACGTCGCCCTCGTCCTCCAAGTCCGGCATCGTGCTGCATCTGCCGCGGCGCCTGCTCGCGATCGTCGGCATCGCCTTCGCCGCCGGCCTGCTGCTGTTCCTGGTGGTGTGGCTGGTCGGACGCAAGGACAACGATTTCTACAAGCCGCAGCCGGCGCAGCAGGTGCAGCAGGACACCGAACAGGTGAAGCCGCTGCCCGAGCCGCTGCCCGCCGGCAGCGCCGCCAGCAGCATGCCGCAGGCCAAGCCCACGCCCGCCGGCGACGCGCCGAAGCTGGTGGAGACCGCACCGGCGCCGCCGCCGACCACGGAAGCGCCGGCACCGGCCGCCGGTCCCGATGCCGCCGGCAATACGGCCACCGCGCTGGCACCGGGCAACCGCCCGGTACCGCTGGAAGGGCAGACCCCGCCGCCGCGCTATCCCCCGGCGGCGCTGCGCCGTGGCGATGCCGGCACGGTGGTGGTGCGGGTCGAGGTCGATGCCAGCGGTGCGCCCGCCGGCGTGGCCCTGCTCCGGCGCAGCGGCTCGCGCGATCTGGACCGCGCGGCGATGGAAACCGTGCGCCGCTGGAAATTCCGCCCGGCGCAGCAGAACGGCCGTGCAGTGCCGGCCAGCATCGAGATTCCGTTCGACTTCAAGCCGGGTCCGTAACTGAACCGCCGCCCGGACGCGCGGGCGGCGTTCACATGGGGGTGACACCCCTGAGGCGGGACCTGGGTGACACTGGATCCGTCCCACGGCACCGGAGTTGCCGCCATGCCCACCCCGTACAAGTCGACACAGCCGCTGGACGCGTGGAAGCGCCCCGCCCGCCCGTCGTCTGCGCGCGGGGAAACGCATGCGCGGGCCGATCGCGGGTCGCCCTGGGCCTGGATGATCGTGATTGCACTGGCTCTGGCGGTGGCCGGCTGGTGGCTGGCGGTGGACCGCGACGACGACGGCAGCGGCTACCGCGCTACCCAGTCGACACCATCGACACCCGCCAACGATCCGCCGCGTCCGCAGCCGACGCACTGACGTTCCGAAACCAGACTTGCCTCTTCCCCCGGCCGCGCTTGCACGCGGCCGGTGTTGCGCAGGCGATCAGGCGGCGCGCAACGCGAAGCCGGCGCCGCGCGCCAGCGTGTCGAAACCCGGGAACGACGTCGCCACGTTCGCCACATCCTGGATCCGCACCTCGCCTTGCGCCAGTTGCCCGGCGATGGCGAAGGCCATGGCGATGCGATGGTCGCCGTGGCTCTCGATGGTCCCGGCACCCAGCGTGCCGCCGTGGATGGTGGCGCCGTCCGGGGTCTCATCGACGACGATGCCGAGGCTGCGCAGCCCGGTGGCCATCGCCGCCAGGCGGTCCGACTCCTTGACCCGCAGCTCCGCCGCGCCGCTGACCACGGTCTGGCCGTCGGCGGCGGCCGCGGCGACGAACAATGCCGGGAATTCGTCGATCATGTCCGGCACCACGTCCTCCGGAATCCGCGCACCGCGCAGCGCCGCATAGCGCACGCGCAGATCGGCCACCGGCTCGCCGCCGTGCTCGCTGTGGTTGTGCTCGACGATGTCCGCGCCCATCAAGCGCAGCGCGGCCAGCAGACCCGTTCGGCGCGGATTGAGCCCGACCGCCTTCAGGGTGATGTCCGAGCCGGGAATGATGCTGGCGGCGACGATGAAGAACGCCGCCGAGGAGAAGTCCGCCGGCACCGCGATATCGGTGGCGCGCAGACGCTGGCCGCCGCGCAGCCGCGCCTGGCCGGGCGCGAACTCGATGTCCACGCCGAACGCGGACAGCATGCGCTCGGTGTAGTCGCGGGTGGGATGCGGCTCCTGCACCGTGGTGACACCATCGGCATACAGACCGGCCAGCAGCACCGCTGACTTGACCTGGGCGCTGGCCACCGGCGAGACGAAGTCGATGCCGCGCAGCGGCTGGCCGCCATGGATGCGCAGCGGCGGCACGCCATTGGCCTCGGTGTCGATGCGCGCGCCCATCAGCGCCAGCGGCTCGGTGACCCGGCGCATCGGCCGCTTGGACAGCGACGCATCGCCGACCAGCACGCTGTCGAACGGCTGCGCCGCGAGCAGCCCGGCGAGCAGACGCATGCCGGTGCCGGCGTTCCCGCAATCCAGCTCGCCCTGCGGCGCCTGCAACCCATCCACGCCCACCCCATGCACGATGCGCTGTGACGGTGACGGCGTCTCGATCCGTACCCCGAGCCGCGCGAAGATCGCCGCCGTCGAACGCGTGTCCTCGCCCTCGAGAAACCCCTCGATCCGCGACGTGCCATCGGCCAACGCCGCGAACATCACCGCCCGGTGCGACACCGACTTGTCCCCCGGCACCGTCAGCGTACCCTGCAGCGCAGTGCCGCGCGTTGCGATCCAGCCTTGCTCGTTGCTCATCATCGTTCCTGAAAGTCCAACCACCCGAAGATCCACCATCACCCGGCGACATCGGCGCCGCTACAGCGCGCTTGCGCTGCTGCCACGACGCCTACACCAAGTCAGCCACCGCCGTTGCCGGTGCCGTTGCTGTTGTTCCTGCTGTTGCCGTTGTTCTTGCTGTTGCCGTTGTTCTTGCTTTCGCTGTTGCTCTCAATCCCCCGTGAGGGCTGGCGGACACGGCGGGTAAAACCCCGTGAGGGGCGACGCGCAGGATGCGCGTCGTTTTCGGCAGGCACATGGATGTGCCTTCCGAAAATTCCCGTCGTGTCCGCGGACCCCGCGCGCAGCACGGGGCAGCCCGCCCGGGGGTGTGTTTCTTTTGGTTACTTTTCTTTGCACAAGCAAAGAAAAGTGACTCGCGCTTCAGCGCGAAAGCTGTTGCTGTTGCTTCTGCTGTTGCCTTCCCGCTTTTCTCCAGCCAACAACGTTAGAGCACTTGACTGTTAATCAAATGGCCTTTGGTTTTGGCCGTCGCGCCGCGACGAAAGGACGGCTCGATCAAGGCACCGCCACCGGATACGACCCCAACACCTTGATCTGCGCCGAATGCGCCTTCAACTCCGCCAACGCCAACTTCATCGCCTCATCCTCCACATGCCCCGCCAGATCGATGAAGAACCCGTACTCCCACTTCGCCTGATGCGACGGCCGCGACTCGATCCGATTCATGCTGATCCCATGCCGCGCGAACGGACTGAGCACATCGAACAACGCACCCGGCTTGTCGTGGATGAACACCAGCACCGACGTGCGATCGTGCCCCGACGGCGGGAAGATCTGCCGCCCGATCACCAGGAAGCGCGTGGTGTTGTCCGCGTCGTCCTCGATCGACTTCATGATCACCTTCTTCAGCGCATACACATGCGCCGCGCTCTCCCCGCCGATCGCCGCCGCATCGTCGGCATTGCGCGCCCGACGCGCGCCCTCGGCGTTGCTGGAGACCGGAATCTTCTCCACCTTGGGCAGGTTCGCGCGCAACCAGCCGGCGGTCTGCGCGAACGACTGCGGATGCGCGTAGATCCGCTCGATCGCGTCCAGCCGCCCGCTGCGCGAGAGCAGGAACTGGTGCACGCGCAGCTCGGTTTCGCCGCAGATCTTCAGGTTGGACGTGAGGAACATGTCCAGGGTGACCTGGATCGTGCCCTGCCCCGAGTTCTCCACCGGCACCACGCCGAAGTCGGCGTTGCCGCTTTCCACTTCCTGGAACACTTCCTCGATGGTGGCCATCGGCAGGCCCACCGCCGAGCGACCGAAGTGCTTGAGCACCGCCTGCTGGCTGAAGGTGCCCTCCGGCCCCAGGTAGCCGATCTTCAGCGGCTCCTGCTGCGCCAGGCACGCGGACATGATCTCGCGGAACACGTGCACCAGCACTTCGTCGCTGAGCGGGCCCTGGTTGCGGTCCACCACCATGCGCAGCACCTGCGCCTCGCGCTCGGGCCGGTAGTAGTCCACCGCCGCGGCAAGCTTGCCCTTGGCCTTGCCGACCTGGTGCGCGAACTGCGCGCGCTCGGCGATCAGCGCCTGGATGGTGCGGTCGATCTCGTCGATCTTGGCGCGCACGTCGGCCAGGGCCGGCGTGGCGGCGGGTTTCGCAGGCTTGGCCGGCTTGGCGTCGGCGGCGGGAGATTTCTTCGGCTTTGCGGCCATGGATCGGGGGTTCCTCGGTGGTCCGGATCGCCGGCGCGATCCGGTCGCGGCTGAAGCCGCTCCTACAAAAATCGGCGACTCAGCCGTGGCGCTGCTGGAAGTCGTGCATGAACGCGACCAGCGCCTGCGCGCCAGCCAGGGGCATGGCGTTGTACAGCGACGCGCGGATGCCGCCGACCGCCTTGTGGCCCTTCAGCGCCAGCAGGCCGGCCGCCTTGGACTCGGCGACGAAGCGCGCGGTGAGGGTTTCGTCCGGCAGGAAGAACGGGATGTTCATCCGCGAGCGCACCGCCGCCGCGACCTCGTTGCGATAGAAGCCACCGGAGGCATCGATCGCCGCGTACACCAGCGCCGACTTGGCTTGGTTGCGCGCGGCGAACGCCTCCACGCCGCCCTCGGCCAGCATCCACTTGAACACCAGCCCGGCCAGATACCAGTTCCAGGTCGGCGGGGTGTTGAGCATGGAGTCGCGCGCCACGTGCGAGCGGTAGTCGAAGATGTCCGCGCGTGGCTGGCCGGTGCGTTCGAGCAGGTCGCGGCGGATGATCACCACGGTGACGCCGACCGGGCCGAGGTTCTTCTGCGCACCGGCGTAGATCAGCGCGTACCTGGACACGTCGATCGGCTCGGAGGCGATGCTGGAGCTGAAGTCGGCGAACAGCGGCACGTCGCCGACGTCGGGCGTGTCGCGGAACTCCACGCCGTGGATGGTCTCGTTGGCGGTGATGTGCACGTAGGCGGCATCGTCGCGCAACTGCCAGGCGGCGCGAGGCGGGATGTCGCGAAAGCCCTCGGCCTCGCTGCTGGCGGCCACGTGCACGTCGACGTACGGCCCGACCTGCTTGATCGCGGTCTTGCCCCAATGCCCAGTCACCACGTAGTCCACGGTCTGCCCGGGCGCGGCGAAGTTCAGCGCCAGCAGCGCCTGCTGGGTGGTGGCGCCACCGGCCAGGAACAGCACGGCATAGTCGTCGGGAATGCCGATCAGCCGGCGCAGGTCGGCGTCGGCCTGTGCCGCCACCTCCATGAACTCGGCGCCGCGGTGGCTCAGCTCCACGATCGAGGCGCCCACGCCATTCCACTCCAACATCTCCGCCTGCGCCTGGCGCAGGACCGATTCCGGCAAGGCAGCGGGGCCGGCACTGAAATTGAACGCGCGCGTCATGGGGCACCTATCGGACAGAACCCCTAGTATGCCGCAGCGCAACAGCTTGCGGCCCGGGCAATTTAGGTTGCATTTGCATCCATTCGCCCTGCGCATGCGTAGTCTGTGGTGAAGTCCCCGCCACTGCTCGCCCCCTTCGCTCCAGGAGTCCGCCATGTCGTTGCGCGATGCCCTCACCGTTCCCAGCCGCGAGATCACCGACGAGGCGGTCTACCGCGACCGGCGGCGCCTGCTGCAGGCCCTGGCGCTGACCCCGGTGGCTGGCCTGGTCGGCTGCGCCGACGCCGAGCCGCCGGCCCCACCCAAGACCGTGGTGACGCCGGAGCAGGCGCGCAGCGGGTTCCGCACCAACGAGGAGCTGACCCGCTACGAGGACGTGACCAGCTACAACAACTTCTACGAATTCGGCACCGACAAGACCGATCCGTCGAAGGCGGCCAAGACCTTGCGCACCTCGCCATGGTCGGTGAAGGTGTCCGGCGAATGCGAGAAGCCCGGCACGCTGTCCCTGGACGACCTGCTCAAGGGCCATACGCCCGAGGAGCGCGTCTACCGGCTGCGCTGCGTGGAAGGCTGGTCGATGGTGATCCCGTGGCTGGGCGTGCCGCTGGGCGACGTGCTCAAGCGCTTCGCGCCGACCTCCAAGGCCAAGTATGTCGCCTTCACCACCCTGGCCGATCCCAAGCAGATGCCCGGCATCCGCTACAGCTCGATCGACTGGCCATACAAGGAAGGCCTGCGCATCGACGAGGCCATGCACCCGCTGACCCTGCTGGCCACCGGCCTGTACGGCAAGCCGCTGCCGCAGCAGAACGGCGCGCCGCTGCGGCTGGTGGTGCCGTGGAAGTACGGCTTCAAGAGCATCAAGTCGATCGTCGAGATCCGCTTCGTCGAGCGCATGCCGGAAACCGCCTGGCACGAGCTGCAACCCTCCGAGTACGGGTTCTTCTCCAACGTCAATCCGGCGGTGGACCATCCGCGCTGGAGCCAGAAGACCGAGCGCCGTATCGCCGGCAACGCCAGCAAGCTGTTCGCCGAGCGCATTCCCACCCGCCCGTTCAACGGCTATGCCGATCAGGTGGCGTCGCTGTATGCGGGGATGGATCTGAAGAAATGGTATTGAGGAGAGGATGGGAATGGGGAACTGGGAATCGGGAATGGGAAAAGCGCGGCGCCTGGTGGTTGCCTCGCGCGACGGCTGGAGTCGCAGTCGGCGTGCCGCGTGGCACCTGTGCCGACACGGCGCGATGACGGCGCATGGCTAAGACCTCCGCTTCGTTGATCGCCGCCAAGGCGGTGGTGCACGCGCTGGCGCTGGCGCCGATGGCGTACCTGGGCTGGCAGTTCTGGCAGGTGTGGCAGACCGGCAGCGATGCGCTCGGTGCCGATCCGGTGGCCGAGGTCGAGCACCGCACCGGGTTGTGGGCGCTGCGGCTGCTGCTGTTGACCCTGGCGATCACCCCGCTGCGGCAACTGACCGGGCAATCGGTGCTGTTGCGCTTCCGGCGCATGCTCGGGCTGTACGCGTTCTTCTACGCGACCGTACATCTGGCGGCCTATCTGGGGTTGGACCTGCGCGGCTATTGGACGCAGATCTTCGAGGAGATCGTCAAACGCCCGTACATCACCGTCGGCTTCCTGGCCTGGTTGCTGCTGGTGCCGTTGGCGATCACCTCCACCCAGGGCTGGATGCGCCGGCTCAAGCGCAACTGGGGCAAGTTGCACAAGGCGATCTATGCGATCGGCGTACTCGCCGTGCTGCACTTCTGGTGGCTGGTGAAATCGGACATCCGCGAACCGCTGCTGTACGCGGCGATCCTGGCGGTGCTGCTGGGCTGGCGCGGCTGGCGGGCGCTCAGCGCGCGCCGAACCACAGCAGCCCGCTGAGCGCGGCGGCCAGCAGCAAGGCACTGAGCAACAGCCACGGCCAGCGCCGCGCGGTGGCCGGACGTGGCGCCACCGCCGGGGTCAGCGCCAACGCAGCCAAGGCCGGGTCGTCGCGCAGCGGCTCGGCACCGACGACCTGCGGGACTTCCAGCACGAAGCGGTGCTGGGCATCGAATACCACCTGGTCGCCGGGCTGCAGCCAGCAGCTGCGCACGGCGACGCCATTGACCTGGGTCTGCGCCTCACCGAAGCCGCGCAGCAGCACCCGCTCGCCATGCCGTTCCAGGCGCGCGTGCTGCTCGGCGCAGGCCGGATCGTCGATGCGGATGTCGCACTCGCGCAGACGGCCGATGCTGCGCACCCGGTCCACGGTGAAACTGCGGCCATGGTGCGGACCGCCGACGCCGCGCAGCACCAGGCGCGGATCGTCGTGCTCGGCCTCGCTGACCTCAGGCAGGCGCTGCAGCGGCTCGCACTTGCCCTGCACCACCATTTCGACGCCATCGGCGTAGACCGCGTCGCCGGCGCGCAGCAAGGCCATGCGCCGCACCGGGCGGCCGTTGACGTGGATGCCGCGGCTGCCGTTGGCGACCTGCAGCCACAGGCCGCGCCGGTCCAGGCAGAACTGCGCCAGCAGCAACGCGCCCTGAGTGTCGTCGACCACGCTGACCTGGCCGGTGGCCAGCCGCACGATGCGATGCACGCCCGCGCGCAGGGGCCGGTCGGGATGTTGGCGGTTGCTGAAATGGACTAGCAGATCGTGCACGGCGGGCAGCCTAGCAGGTTGCCTGCGCGCGCAGAAGCGCGCGTGCTGGACAATGCACCGCGCATACGCACAATGCCTGATCGTTCACGCGGGCACCCGCCCGCACAGGAGCCAGCATGTCCAGCATCGACATCCGCCACGACCACGACAAGACCCCCGCGCAGGCGCGCAAGGCCATCGAAACCGCCGCCAAGAAACTGTCCGAGCGCTTCGACCTGGAATCGCACTGGGATGGCGATTCCCTGCTGTTCTCGCGCTCGGGCGTGGACGGACGCATCGAACTGCTGCCCAAGCAGGTGCACGTGACTGCCGAACTGGGCTTCCTGCTGTCGGCGATGAAGGGCACGGTGGAAAGCGAGATTCGTCGCGTGCTGGCGGAAAAGCTGGGCTGATCAGGAATTGAGCCCCTCTCCCCTCGGGAGAGGGGTTGGGGTGAGGGTGCGGCATCAAGCGCCGACGCAATCAAGCTGCACGAGGCTTCGCACGTACCCTCATCCGCCCCTTCGGGGCACCTTCCCCCGCAAAAGGGGGCCATGGTCCCGGCGGGAGAAGGGAGCAGCCAAAGCCCCTCTCCCGTCGGGAGAGGGGTTGGGGTGAGGGTCCGGCCGCTCACTCACTCCAACGCAAACGGATCCGGATCGCCCGCGAACAATCGTTCCGACACGGCGCGCTCGGTGGTCTCGATATCGCCGATGAACCCCTCGGCATCGCCCAGCTTGGAGAACGCGTCGAAACCCCGCTCCAGGAATCCCTGCAGTTCCGACAACCCCGCTGCCTTGGCCGGGCCGCGGGCGAAGCGCAGCAGCATGCGCACGCCGGGTGTGTGCACCGCCTTGGCCAGGCCCAGGCCGACGCGGGCGATCAGGTCGATCTGGCGCTGGCGCAGCCGGGGTAGCCCGGTCTGCCGATAGGCTTCGGCATACAACGCTTCGTCCAGGCGCTTGCGCCGCGGCGCCAGGGCCTGCAGCGCCTCGGCCATGCGCAGGTCCAGAGCGTGGGTCAGCGCACCCAGCTCGATGCCGTCGGCGACCGTGTCCAGCAACGACGCCGGCATCAGCCGCTGCATCATCGGCAACACCTTGACGATGTCGGCGTCGCGACGGCTGAAGTCGCGGTCGCCATAGACGTCGGTGAGAAAGAACATCGCCGCCGGACGCCGCTGCGGATCCTCCAGGAAATGCTCGAAGCTGTGCTCCAGCCGCTCCGATTGCCAGCGCCGCAGTTCCTGCAGCCAGCGCAGCGCATTGCGCGGTTCGCGCGCGGGGTCGTGCAGCGCCTGGTGCCACGCCAGGCGGCGGCCGAGTCGTTCCAGGACGGGAGTGCTGCGCGCCATGGGCGCCGATGATGGTCGCAGCCCGGCACGACCGCAAGCGTCACGGCGCTCGGCTACACTCGCGCCACTGCCTCCTGCGGACCGCGCATGCTTTCCCTCCACAGCGCCTCGCCCCGTCCCCATTCCAACGGCCGCATCGGCCTGGCCATCGCCGGCGGCGGCCCGATCGGCGGCATGTACGGCCTCGGTGCGCTGCGTGCCCTGGACGAGGCGCTGGACGGACTGGACCTGACCCGCCTGGATTGCTACGTCGGGGTAAGCTCCGGCGCCTTCCTGACCGCCGGTCTGGCCAACCGCATCAGCAGCGCCGAGATCTGCCGGATCTTCGTCACCGGCAACAGCGACGATGCGCGGTTCCGCCCGGAAGACTTCCTGCGGCCCAACGTCTACGAGTATCTGCGCCGTGCCGCGACCCTGCCGGGGCTGGCCTACGGCTGGTGGCACGACCTGCTCACCGAACCGCGCAAGACCCGCTGGTCGGACCTGATCACCCGCTTCGGCGGACTGGTGCCCAGCGGCCTGTTCGACAACGCCGGGGTCGAGCGTTTCCTGCAGGACGTGTTCAGCCGCCGCGGCCGCAGCAACGATTTCCGCGACCTCGACGCCAATCTGTTCGTGGTCGCGGTGGACCTGGACAGCGGCCGTGCGGTGCGCTTCGGCGAGCCGGGCATGGACCACGTGCCGATCTCGCTGGCGATCCAGGCCAGCGCGGCGCTGCCGGGGCTGTACCCGCCGGTGCAGATCGACGGCCACCATTACGTGGACGGCGCGCTGCGCCGCACCATGCATGCCTCCACCTTGCTGGAGCGCGGCATCGACCTGATGATCGGGATCAACCCGCTGGTGCCCTACGACGCCACCCACGCGCCGCGCCGCAATGGCCACATCGACCGCGCGCGGCTGCTCGCCGGCGGCCTGCCGGCGGTGCTGTCGCAGACCTTCCGCACCCTGCTGCAATCGCGCATGCAGGTGGGGCTGGAGAAGTACGCGCGACAGTACCCGCAGGTGGATCAGTTGGTCTTCGAGCCCAACGCCGACAACGGCGAGCTGTTCTTCACCAATCTCTTCAGCTACGCCGCGCCCCATCGCGTGTGCCAGCTCGCCTACCGCAATACCCTGTCGGACCTGCGCCGCAACGCGCAGACGCTGGAGCCGATGCTGGCCGCACACGGCATCGCGCTGCGCCACGATATCCTCAACGACCGCAAGCGCACCTTCCTCGACGGCGTGGACGTGCAGCCGCGGCGCATGACCGAGACCACCGCGCGCCTGCGGCGTGCGCTGGACGACGTCGACCAGGTCATCGCCAACCGCCGCGCCAAGCGCCGCACCCGCCGTTCGCCGGAGGCGTAGCGTGCAGCGCCGGCCGACGTCGCCATCGCTCCCCGCGCACGTCCTGCGCGCGCTGGTGTGATTACTCTAGTCACAGTCCCGAGTCTCGAACCCCGCCACTCACCCGCCGAAGGAACCGCACCGTCATGGCCACTCTGAAGAAGTCCGCCCGCAAGAAGCGCAGCACCGCCGCTGCCGACGACACCCTGCAGGCGCAGGCGGAAAAGCTGTCCAAGCGCCTGGGCGAATCGGCGCAGCAGGTCTGGCTGGCCGGGGTTGGCGCGTTCGGCCGTGCGCAGGCCGAGGGCGGCAAGCTGTTCGAGACCCTCGTAAAGGAAGGCCTGAGCCTGGAGCAGAGCACCCGCAAGCTGGCCGGCGGCGGGGTCGATGCGGTGCGCGATGCGGTGGAGAACCGGGTCGGCCAGGCCCGCGAGCGCGCCGCCGACACCTGGGACCGCCTGGAAAAGGTGTTCGAGGACCGCGTGCAGCGCGCGCTGCGCCGCCTGGAAGTCCCCAGCCGCGAGGACCTGGGTGCGCTGATCGAGCGCGTGGACGCGCTCAATGGCGAACTGCGCCATCTGCGCGGTGGCCGTGCCACGCAGGCGGCGGGCAAGGCGCCGGCGGCGAAGAAGGCCGCCAGGAAGACCACGGCGTCGCCCGCCGGCGCCGCCAAGCGCGCGGCACCGGCGCGCCGACCTGCCGGCCCGGTGGTCGCCAAGGTCGCGCCAGCCAAGCGCGCGGCCGCGCCCAAGCGCGCCAGCCGCAAGCGCAGCGAGACGCCGACCACGGCCGAGTAACCGGATTGTTGCAAAGCAGCACGTTTTTCCAGACAATCGAAACGGACCCGCCAGTCCATCAGAAGACCGTTTGCTCCCCTCCCCTCTCGGCTTCGGACTGGCGGGTCTTTTTTGTCCGCCGTCCACCGCTGTCGCCTTGCCGGCGCCGTGACACGCTGGCGATACACTGACTTCCTTACGGCGCGTGTGCGGGTGCGAGCATGTTTTCCTGGATAGCGGCAGCGATCTTGGCAGTCGCGGCATGGCTGGCGGCCAGCCTCTACCTGTGGCTGGTACGGCGCCGCGAGAATGAGGCTAGCGCCGGACTGCACGCGCTGGCCGGCCTGCACTGGCGCGATTTCTCCTACATGGTGCGGCGCGCGATGCGCGAACAGCGTGACCTGCAGGACGCCACCGTCGACGAGCACACGAGCCAGGAACCGCAAAGCGACTTCGTGATGACCCGCGGCGACGCGCGCTGGCTGCTGTCGTGCAAGCACGGCCGGGCCTACCGGATCGGCTCGGCCGCGGTCAACGAACTGGGCGCGGCGGCACGGCTGATGGGCGCGCAGGGCGGCATCCTGATCACCGAGGGCAAGGTGCAGCGCGACGGCATCGCCGCGGCCGAGAAGCAGGCGGTGGAAATCCTCGACGGCCCGCGCATCTGGCCGATGCTCAAGCCCTACCTGCCCAGCGAACTGGAAGACGGGGTGATCGGCGCCAGCCGCCGCCGCGCGCAGCGCCACATTGCCATCGCCGGCCTGGCCTCGCTCGCCCTGGGCGTGGTGACCGGCGTCGGTGCGTTGGCATTGCAGCAGCCCGCAGAGCCTCCGGCAGCCGTGACCGCAACGGCGTCATCGCCTACGCCCGCTGCCGCAGCCGCGCCTACGCCGGCCGCAACCACACCAACGAGCACCACCGCTGCCGCGCCCCAACCGGCGCTGGACGATGCCGGCGACCTGGCCGACCCCGATCCCGCCACCGAACAACGCAACCGCCAGGAACTCTCCAAGGCCCTGGCCGGCACCCCAGGCGTGATCCGCGGCATCTGGCAGACGCAGATGACCCTGGTGGTCGACCGCAGCGGCGACGACGCCCAGGTGTGGCCGCGCATCTGCCGCGAAGTGGAGCGCTACCCGTCCCTGCGCACCGTCCGCATCCAGCTCAACCCGCGCCCGGGCCACGAGGAACCGGTGCGGTGGCGGCAATGCAGGACGTTTTGATAAGCCGGGATTGGGGAATCGGGAATCGGGAATCGGTAGAGCGGGCTATCGGCACGCGACGAGCATGCACGAGCGACTTTCCTGCCCGAATAGCACAGTAGCGGCCCTGCGTGCAGCCAGCGCTTTTGCAATTCCCGATTCTCAATTCCCGATTCCCAGCTCCTACCAATGCACCCCCCGCATCAGCGCCGCAAACGCGATCTGCTCCTGGCTGGGCTTGGTCTCGCGTAGCGCCTTGCGGTCGCCCTTGGCCGCGGCCGAGTCGGGGAACAGTTCGAAGGCGGTGTTCATCACCACCTCGTAGGCCTTCGGCGCCACGGCGTTGACCAGGGCGGCGAAGATGCCCAGACGCGTGGCCACGCGGCTGGGGCGTTCGATGATCGCCTTGACCATCAGGTCGGCGGCCTCGTCCACGCTCAGCGTCGGCACGCTGTCGTACATCTTGGTCGGGGCGATCATCGGGGTCTTCACCAGCGGCATGTTGACCGTGGTGAAGCTGATGCCCTTGCCCGACAACTCGCCCTGCGCGCAGCGACTCCAGGCATCCAGCGCCGCCTTGGAGGCGACGTAGGCGGAGAAGCGCGGCGAGTTGGCCAGCACGCCGATCGAGCTGACGTTGATGATGTGGCCCTTGCGCCGCGCGGTCATGCCCGGCAGCACGCCCATGATCAGGCGCAGGCTGCCGAAGTAGTTCAGCTGCATGGTCCGCTCGAAATCGTGGAAGCGGTCGTAGCTGAGTTCGATCGAGCGGCGGATCGAGCGGCCGGCATTGTTGATCAGCACATCGACATGGCCATGCGCGTCCAGCACGGTCTTGAGCAGGCGGTCGCAGTCGGCCAGGTCCGACAGGTCGGCGGTGTAGGCGAAGACCTTGCCGCCGTTTGCGTTCATCGCATCGCGTGCGGCATGCAGTTCCTGTTCGCCGCGGGCCACGATAACGGTGATGGCGCCGGCCTCGGCAACGCGCTGCGCGGTGGCCAGGCCGATGCCCGAGGAACCGCCGGTGATCAGCACCACCTTGCCGCGGACCTTGCCCTTGAGCGAACGGTCGACGAACAGGTCCGGGTCCAGGTGCCGTTCCCAGTGGTCCCACAGGCGCCAGGCGTAGTCTTCCAGCCGCGGCACGGCGATGCCGCTGCCCTTGAGCGCGCGCTCGGTCTCGCGGCTGTCGAAGCGCGTGGGATAGGTGATGAACTTCAGCACTTCGCGCGGGATGCGGAAGTCGCGCAACAGCATGCCGGTGAAGCGGCGGATCGGCGGCAGGCTGCCGACCGCGGCGCGGATGCTGGAGGGCACGAACGCGAACATGCGCGCGTCCACCCGCAGGGTCATCTCCGGGGCGTGGCCGGCACGGCAGAACACGTTGAGCACCTCGCCCACGCGCAGCGGCTCGGGGTCGGTGAGGTGGAAGGTGTGGCCGTCGAGCTTGGGCTTGTGCGCGATGTGGTCCATCGCGTCGGCGACGAAGTCCACCGGCACCAGGTTGATCCGTCCGCCCTCGATGCCGAGCATCGGCGCCCATGGCGGCAGCAGCTGGCGTAGCTTCTTGATCAGCGGGAAGAAGTAGTACGGGCCGTCGATCTTGTCGATGGCGCCGGTGCGCGAATCGCCGACCACCATCGCCGGGCGGTAGATGCGCCACTTGATCCGGGTCTCGGCGCGCACCAGCGCCTCGGCATCGTGCTTGGTGCGCAGGTAGGGATCGTCCAGGCCCTCGGCTTCCTCGAACATGTCTTCGCGGAAGATGCCCGGGTACAGCCCGGCCACCGCGATCGAACTGGTGTGGTGGAAGATGCCGGCGCCGATCTGCGCGGCCAGTTCCAGCGCATTGCGGGTGCCGTCGAGGTTGGCGATGCGCTGGTCCTCGGCCTTGGCGGTGAGGTCGTACAGCGCAGCCAGGTGGAAGAAATGCTTGACCTTGCCGTGCAGCGCCTTGCGTTGCGCCGCGGACAGCCCGCAGTACTCGGCGCCGACGTCGCCGTGCAGCACCACCAGGCGCTTGGGATCCCAGCCCTGCTCGCGCACCAGCGCATCGAACTTGCGCTGCGACTCCTTGCGCAGCAGCACATGCACGACGCCCTTGCGCCGCATCAGCTTGGCCATCAGGTAGCGGCCGATGAAACCGGTGGCGCCTGTCACGAAATACGTCATGCCGAACCATCCCTCGTTCCGCGGCCACGGCCCCTCGCCCGGCCCCGGCGCTAACTTGCCAGAGTGCGGCGGGCAGGACAAACGCACGCCGGCGTATGGCGAACGTGCGGCATCGCAGCATCGCGCACCGGCGAGGCGACTGTGTGCCTCATCACCTGCGCTCGTCGCGCGTCGTGTCGCGTTCTGGAAAAGCGGCGTCAGCCGCGACGGCCTTCCAAGGACACCTTCGTCGCGCCGGCGTACGTGAGTTGCCTGCAGTCGCCGCGCGCCAGGCTCAGCGCGCGCCGGGCGAGAACCGCGCGACCAGGTCGTAGGTGTCGCCGAGGAACACCTGGCGCACGAAGGTCACCGCCTGCTCGCCGCGCCAGGTGCGGCGGTCGATCAGTAGACACGCGGTGCCGGCCGGCACCTGCAGGCGCGCCGCCTGCGCGGCGCTGGCGCCGACCGCACTGATGCGGTGCTCGGCGCGGGTCCACGGCACGTGCTGCAGCAGCCAACTGCCGGGCACGGTGACCGCGAAGTCCATCTGCAAGGCCTCCGGCACCGCCACCGGATTGATCACCCGCTCTTCCAGCGCGAACGGACGGCCGTCGGCGTAGTGCAGGCATTGCAACGCCAGCAGGCTGCCGCCCGCGGCGACCTCGGCCTCCTGCGGCAACGCCGCGCGCGGCGCGCGCTGCTGCCGCTCCAGCAATTCGAAACGGTAGGCATGGCCACGCGCGGCGACCTCGACCGGGATGTCCGGGATCTCCAGCGCCACCTGCTCCATGTGCGGATGCGGCCGCGCCACGAACGAACCTGCGCGGCGTCGGCGCTCGATCATGCCGGCGTCGGCGAGCAGCGCCAGCACCTTGTTGACGGTCATCCGCGAGCAGCCGTACTGCGCCATCAGTTCGTGCTCGAACGGAATGCGATGGCCGGGCGGCCACGCGCCGCTGCGGATGTGCGCCTCGATGTCGCGGCGGATGCGCTGGCTGAGCGGCAGCGTCGGCGCGGCCGGCGTCATCGGCAGTTCGTGCAGCGGCAGGCAGCGCACAGCGCGCGCGGGTCGCGGCTCATGCGTCCAGCAACCGGGTCAGCGCACGCGCGTAGCGGGCGGCGACGCCCTCGCGCTGCAGGTGGCGGCCCTCGCGCACCAATTCGCGGCCATGGCGCCAGACCGAACGCACCGCGCCGCCGCGCGCGGCGAACAGCCAGCTGTCGAGCCAGGCGTCGCCGTCGCGCGCCTGCAAGGCCGGATGCGTGGCGTCCAGTTCGACCAGATCGGCCGGGGCGCCCACGCACAGGCCCTGGGCGACGCCGAGCGCCTGCGCCGCGCCCTGTGCGGCGGACTGAAACAGCAGGCGGCCGCTGGACAGCGCGGTGTCGCCGGTGAGCACGTTGCGCCCGCGCAGGCTCAGGCGCTGGCCGTACTCGAGCAGGCGCAGTTCCTCGGCCGCATCGATCAGCACATTGGAGTCGGAGCCCACGCCGAAACGGCCGCCGGCGCGCAGGAAGTCCTGCATCGGGAACAGGCCGTCGCCGAGGTTGGCCTCGGTGATCGGGCACAGCCCGACCACCGCGCCACTGGCGGCGATGCCCTGCACTTCCGCGGCGTCGACGTGGGTGGCGTGCACCAGGCACCAGCGCGCATCCACCGGCGCGTGCGCCAGCAGCCATTGCACCGGGCGCTGCCCGCTCCAGGCCAGGCAGGCGTCGACTTCGAGGGTCTGCTCGGCGATATGGATGTGCACTGGGCCGTCGCACAGCGGCAGCAGCGCCGCCAGTTCGTCCGGGGTGACCGCGCGCAGGCTGTGCGGGGCCAGGCCCAGCACCGCGTCGTCCAGCCCCTGCAGGGCGCGGCGGCTGCCGTCCAGCAGTGCGGCGAACCCGTCGACGTCGTGCAGCAGGCGCTGCTGCGCCGGGTTCGGCGCGGCGCCGCCGAAGTCGGCATGCGCGTAGAACACCGGCAGCAGGGTCATGCCGATACCGCTGGTCTGTGCCGCGGCAGCCAGGCGCTGCGCCATCTCGGCGCGGTCGGCGTAGGGCCGGCCGTCGGCGGCGTGATGCACGTAATGGAACTCGCCGACCCGGGTGAAGCCGGCCTCGAGCATTTCCACGTAGGCCTGCTCGGCGATGGCCTCCAGATCGTCGGGGCTCAGCCGCTGCAGGAAGCGGTACATCAGCTCGCGCCAGCTCCAGAAGCTGTCGCCGCTGCGCCCGCCGATCTCGGTGAGCCCGGCCATGCCGCGCTGGAAGGCGTGGCTGTGCAGATTGCCCAGCCCGGGCACCACGATGTCCAGGCGCTGATCGCCCAGGGCTGCGGCCACGTCGCGCTCCACCGAGGCGATGCGGCCGCCGCGCACGCCGATGCGCACGTCGCGCGCCCAGCCCTGCGGCAGCAGCGCGTGCGCGCACCAGAATTCGCCCGATCCCGCGTTGCCGTCAGCCTGCTGCTGCGCCTGGGTCTGCACTGGACACCCTCCATCGACCACAATATTGTATATACAAAATAACCGACGAGCCTGCCCGTGACCATGCCCTGCGACACGCTCTGGCACAACGCGCACCTGATGACGCTGGACGCCGAGGACGGCGGCCTGGGGCTGGTCCACGACGGCGTGGTGGCCTGCCGCGACGGCCGCATCGTCTACGCCGGCGCCGCCGCGCAGTTGCCCGGCCCGCTGTCGGCGCAGCGCAGCATCGACTGCGGCGGGCGCTGGATCGGCCCCGGCCTGATCGATTGCCACACCCACCTGGTCTATGCCGGCAACCGCGCCGGCGAGTTCGAGCAGCGCCTGCTCGGCGCCAGCTACGCCGACATCGCCCGCGCCGGCGGCGGTATCGTCTCCACGGTGCGCGCCACCCGCGCCGCCGACGAGGACGCCCTGCTCGCCGCCAGCCTGCCGCGACTGGACGCGCTGCTGGCCGAGGGCGTGACCACGGTGGAGATCAAGTCCGGCTACGGCCTGACCCTGGACGACGAACTGCGCCTGCTGCGCGTGGCGCGGCGCCTGGGCGAGCTGCGCCCGGTGGACGTGTCGCCGACCTTCCTCGGCGCGCACGCGGTGCCGCCCGGCGCCGAGGCCCAGGCCTATATCGACGAGGTCTGCGAGCGCATGATCCCGGCGGTCGCCGCGCAGGGCCTGGCCGAGGCGGTGGACGTGTTCTGCGAGCACCTGGCGTTCACCCCGGCGCAGACCGAGCAGGTGTTCCAGGCCGCGCAACGCCATGGCCTGGCGCTGAAGATCCACGCCGAACAGCTGTCCAACCAGGGCGGCGCGGCGCTGGCCGCGCGTTACGGCGCGCGCTCGGCCGACCATGTCGAATACCTGGACGACGCCGGTGTCGCCGCCATGGCCGCGGCCGGCACCGTCGCGGTGCTGCTGCCGGGCGCGTTCTATTTCACCCGCGACACCCAGCTGCCGCCGATCGCCGCACTGCGCGCCGCCGGCGTGCCGCGTGCGCTGGCCACCGACTGCAACCCCGGCACCTCGCCGCTGACCAGCCCGCTGCTGGCGATGAATCTGGCGGCGACGCTGTTCCGGCTGACCGTGGCCGAATGCATCGCCGGCTTCACCCGCGAGGCGGCGCGCGCGCTCAGGCGCCAGGATCAGGTCGGCCGGCTGCGCGCCGGGCTGGCCTGCGACCTGGCGATCTGGGACATCGCCGAACCGGCCGAATTGGTCTATCGCATGGGCTTCAACCCGCTGCATGCGCGTATCTGGAGAGGACAATGAGCGACGACGAGATCCTGCTGCGCCCCGGCGCGGTCAGCCTGGCGCAGTGGCGCGCCGTGTACCGCGGCGCCAGCGTGCGCCTGGACCCGGCCTGCGCCGACGCGGTGCTGCGCAGCGCGCGCACCGTGGAGGCGATCGTCGCCACCGGCGCGCCGGTGTACGGCATCAACACCGGCTTCGGCAAGCTGGCCAGCGTGCGCATCGAGCGCGAAGACCTGGAGGCCCTGCAGCGCAACATCGTGCTGTCGCACGCGGCCGGGGTCGGCGCGCCGATGCCGGTGCCGGTGGTGCGGCTGATGATGGCGTTGAAGCTGGCCAGCCTGGCCCAGGGCGCCTCCGGCGTGCAGCCGCAGACGCTGGCGCTGCTGGAAGCGCTGCTGCGCCACGAGGTGATCCCGGTGGTGCCGTGCCAGGGCTCGGTCGGCGCCTCCGGCGACCTGGCGCCGCTGGCGCACCTGGCCACGGTGATGCTCGGCGTCGGCGAGGCCTTCGTCGGCGACGCACGCCTGCCGGCGGCGCAGGCGCTGGCCCAGGCCGGGCTGCAGCCGCTGACGCTGGGCGCCAAGGAGGGCCTGGCCCTGCTCAACGGCACCCAGTTCTCCACCGCCTACGCGCTGGCCGGGCTGTTCGAGATCGAGCGCGTGTTCCATGCCGCGCTGGTCGCCGGCGCGCTGTCCACCGAGGCCGCGAAAGGCTCGGACACCCCGTTCGATCCGCGCATCCACGCGCTGCGCGGCCAGCCCGGGCAGATCGCCACCGCCGCGGCGCTGCGCGATTTGATGCACGCCTCGGCGATCCGCGATTCGCACCGCGACAACGACGTGCGCGTGCAGGACCCGTACTGCCTGCGCTGCCAGCCGCAGGTGATGGGCGCGGCGCTGGACGTGATGCGCCAGGCCGCCACCACCCTGGCCACCGAAGCCAACGGCGTGTCGGACAACCCGCTGGTGTTCAGCGACACCGGCGAAGCGCTGTCCGGCGGCAACTTCCACGCCGAGCCGGTGGCCTTCGCCGCCGACATGCTGGCGCTGGCGGTGTGCGAGATCGGCTCGATCAGCGAGCGCCGCGTCGCCATGCTGGTGGATCCGGCGCTGTCCGGATTGCCGGCGTTCCTGACGCCCAAGCCCGGCCTCAACTCCGGCTTCATGATCCCGCAGGTGACCGCCGCGGCGCTGGTGTCGGAGAACAAGCAGCGCGCGTATCCGGCCAGCGTCGATTCGATCCCGACCTCGGCCAACCAGGAAGACCATGTGTCGATGGCCGCGCACGGCGCGCGCCGCCTGCTGGCGATGGCCGAGAACGCGGCCAACGTGGTCGGCATCGAACTGCTGGCGGCTGCGCAGGGCTGCGACTTCCACGCGCCGCTGCGCTCCAGCGCCGCCCTGGAAGCGGCGCGCGCGCTGCTGCGCGTCCGCGTCCCGGCGCTGCAGGACGATCGCTATTTCCATCCGGACATGCTGGCCGCCACCGCGCTGGTGCGCGACGGCGCGCTGGCCGCGGCGGTGGGGATGCGGCTGCCCGAGGTTAGCGTCTGATCTGAAGCACCCGTCGTAGAGCAGCCCTGCCCCTTTTTGGGATCAGCCGCGACCGGGCTTTACCAGGTAATGCCCCGTTCGCGGCTGAAGCCGCTTCCACAGAACAGCACAACGCGAGGCCGTATGACATCCCTGCCCGACTGGCTCACTGTGCACCGCGGCGATGCGCCGCTGATCCTCAGCTTCCCGCACACCGGCACCGACCTGCCGGAGGCGCTGACCGACCGTTTCGTCTCGCCATGGCTGGCGCAGCGCGATGCCGACTGGTGGGTGCACCTGCTGTACGACGTCGCCAACGCGCTGGGCGCGACCACCGTGCGCACCGCGATCTCGCGCTCGGTGATCGACGTCAACCGCGACCCGGCCGGGGTGTCGCTGTATCCCGGGCAGAACACCACCGGGCTGTGCCCGCTGACCACCTTCGATGCGCAGCCGCTGTACCGGCCCGGGGCCGAACCCGACGCGGACGAGATCGACGCGCGCCGCACGCGCTGGTTCACGCCCTACCACGCCGCACTGGACGCGGAGATCGCGCGCCTGCGCGCCCTGCACCCGGCCATCGTGGTGTACGACGCGCATTCGATCCGCTCGCGCATTCCGCACCTGTTCGACGGCGAACTGCCGCAGTTCAACATTGGCAGCGCCGGTGCCTCCGGCGCGGTGGACAGCAGTTGCGCGGCAGCGCTGACCGATGCGGTCGAACGCGTCTGCGCCGGCAGCGGCTTCAGCCACGTGCGCAACGGTCGCTTCAAGGGCGGCTGGAGCACCCGCCACCACGGTGCGCCGGCCGACGGCGTGCACGCGATCCAGATGGAACTGGCCTGCCGCGGCTACATGCACGAGCCCGACACGGTCGACCCCGGCAACTGGCCCTCGCCGTGGCAACCCGAATACGCCGCGCCGCTGCGCGCGGTGCTGCAGCAGGTGCTGCAGGCCTGCCTCGACTTCGTCCGCAGCCCCGCCGCATCCGCCCGCGCCGCCAACTGACGCGCGCGCACCGCGTTCCGCCTTCCGCGCATCCACCTGAGGATTCCCGCATGACCCGCCTCGACGCCACCCGCACCATCCAAGCGCCCACCGGCAGCACCCTCACCGCCAAGAGCTGGCTGACCGAAGCGCCGCTGCGGATGCTGATGAACAACCTGCACCCGGACGTGGCCGAGCGCCCGCAGGAACTGGTGGTGTACGGCGGCATCGGCCGCGCCGCGCGCGACTGGGAGAGCTTCGACGCCATCGTCGAGACGCTCAAGCGCCTGGACGACGACCAGACCCTGCTGGTGCAGTCGGGCAAGCCGGTCGGCGTGTTCCGCACCCATGCCGACGCGCCGCGGGTGCTGATCGCCAACTCCAACCTGGTGCCGCGCTGGGCCAACTGGGACCACTTCAACGAACTCGATAAGAAGGGCCTGGCCATGTACGGCCAGATGACCGCCGGCAGCTGGATCTACATCGGCGCGCAGGGCATCGTCCAGGGCACCTACGAGACCTTCGTCGAAATGGGCCGGCAACACTACGGCGGCGACCTGTCCGGCAAGTGGCTGTTCACCGGCGGCCTCGGCGGCATGGGCGGCGCGCAGCCGCTGGCCGCGGTGATGGCCGGCGCCTCGTGCCTGGCGGTGGAGTGCCGCAAGAGCAGCATCGACATGCGCCTGCGCACCGGCTACCTGGATACCTGGACCGACTCGCTGGACGAGGCGCTGCGCCTGATCGCCGAAGCCTGCGCGACGAAGACGCCGCGCTCGGTCGGCCTGCTCGGCAACGTCGCCGACGTGCTGTCCGAACTGCTGGCGCGCGGGATCAAGCCGGACCTGCTGACCGACCAGACCTCCGCGCACGACCCGGTCAACGGCTACCTGCCGCAGGGCTGGACGGTCGAGCAGTGGGACGCCAAGCGCGTCTCCGCACCGAAGGAGGTGGAACAGGCCGCGCGTGCCTCGATGGCCAACCACATCCGCGCCATGCTCGGTTTCCACGCCCTGGGCGTGCCGACCGTGGACTACGGCAACAACCTGCGGCAGATGGCGCTGGAGGAAGGCGTGGCCAATGCCTTCGACTTCCCGGGCTTCGTCCCCGCCTACATCCGCCCGCTGTTCTGCCGCGGCGTCGGCCCGTTCCGCTGGGCCGCGCTGAGCGGCGACCCGGAGGACATCGCCAGGACCGACGCCAAGGTCAAGGAACTGATTCCCGACAACCCGCACCTGCACCGCTGGCTGGACATGGCCGCCGAGAAGATCCGGTTCCAGGGCCTGCCGGCGCGGATCTGCTGGGTCGGCCTGGGCGACCGCGACCGCCTGGGGCTGGCGTTCAACGAGATGGTCGCAAACGGCGAACTGAAGGCGCCGGTGGTGATCGGCCGCGACCACCTGGACAGCGGCAGCGTCGCCTCGCCGAACCGCGAGACCGAGGCCATGGCCGACGGCTCCGACGCCGTCTCCGACTGGCCGCTGCTCAACGCCCTGCTCAACACTGCCAGCGGCGCCACCTGGGTCTCGCTGCATCACGGCGGCGGCGTCGGCATGGGTTTCTCGCAACACGCCGGCATGGTCATCGTCTGCGACGGCACCGAGGCGGCGGCCAAGCGCATCGCCCGGGTGCTGTGGAACGACCCCGCGACCGGCGTCATGCGTCATGCCGATGCGGGGTATGCCATCGCCCTCGACTGCGCCCGCGACAAGCACCTGGACCTGCCCGGCATCCTGCGCTGAGGCCGGCGCCCGTCCGCCGCCTGCGCGCGGCGGGCGGGCGCACGACGCGGCAAAGCGGAACTGCGTCACCCCTCGCACGATACAGCCTCAAGTTCGGCCGAGCCGCGCCGACAAGGGATGCATCGTTTCAAGGAGCCTGCATGGGCATCCTGATCTACCTCACTCCTGCCGTGGCGCTGTGGGCTGCCGTTGCCACAGCGTTCGCGCATGGCTTGTTCCAGCGTCTGGGGCATGCCTATCGGCGCGACGCGACTGCGAAGGAGACGATCGCGCGGTATCAGGCGGCGCTGAGCCAACTGAAGGCGCAGGCCGCCGCCAGCGCGCAGGAACTGGAAACGCTGCGCCAGGACCACGAGCGCCTGCGCGCGACCTACGAATACGAGGCAGCGCCCGCAGCGGCGGCGTCCGCCAACGCCGCACCGGCCGCGGCGCCTTCGCCCGCCCCCCCGAAGCCGGGGCCGGCACCGGCGGTTCCCCCGGCCGCGCCGCCATCGACCATCGCCCTGGCGCAGATCGACATCGCCGACGAAGTCGGCACCCTGCTCGCCCACGTCGCCCGCGTGGCGCGCAGCATTCGCCGCTACAGCGCCTACAGCCGCGGCCACAACGGCCCGGAGCCGGCCAGCGCGCGCTACGACCTGCACTGGCTCTCCGACTGCCTGCACAACCTGGACCAGGTCGGCCATGCGCTGGCACGCAACAACATGGAAACCCTCACCGCCGCCTGCACCGAACTGCTGACCATGTACGAGCAGTACCTGCGCGACGGTTCCGGCTACAACAGCCGCGACACCTTCCAGCGGCTCAGCACGCAGGTGCCGCTGGCCGAAGTCACCGATGCGATCCGTTCCATCGCGGCCAAGGCCTCGCTGGCGCGGCAGGCGCAGGCCGCCCACGAAGAGGCCGCGCATGCGCACGAACGCGTCGCCGACAGCCGCCAGGCCGACGCACTGTCGATGCTGTAACCGCGACGTCCGCGCCGGCCACCGGCCGCGGCCCGCGTTGACCCGGCCTCCCGCCCGTGCTGTGATGCCTGCCGGTCAGGGCGGAGCGGGATCATGGCAGACAGCAAGGCGGCCTTCGAGAAAGCGGTCCAGGACATCAAGCAGCGGGCCGAGCGCCCCGACAACGACACCCTGTTGCGGCTGTACGCGCTGTACAAGCAAGGCTCGGAGGGCGACGTCAGCGGCGCCAAGCCGGGCTTCTTCGACTTCGTCGGCACCGCCAAGTACGAGGCCTGGGCCAAGCTCAAGGGCGTGCCGCAGGCGGACGCGCAGAAGAAATACGTGGACCTGGTGAAGAAGCTGCTGGCCTGATGGCCCGCGACACCCGGCGGCGCATCCTCGAGACCGCCCTGGCGATGTTCAACGCGCAGGGCGAGCCGCACGTCACCACCAACCACATCGCCGACGAGCTGGAGATCAGCCCCGGCAACCTGTACTACCACTTCCGCAACAAGGACGACATCATCGAGCACCTGTTCGCGCGCTACGAGGAGCGCATGGACACGGCGCTGGCGCTGCCGAGCGCGCGCCTGCCGGGGCTGGAGGATATCTGGCTGCAGTTGCACCTGGTGTTCGAGTGCATCTGGGACTACCGCTTCCTGTACCGCGACCTGGTCGAGATCCTCAGCCGCAGCCGGCGCCTGCGCCTGCGCTTCGCGCGCATCCTGCGCCGTGCCGACGCCAGCGTGCAGGCGGTGTTCGAGGGACTGGCGCAGACCGGCGCGATGCGCGCCAGCGCCCAGGAAAGAAGCGGCGTGGCCACCAACGTGCTGGTGGTGGCCACGTTCTGGCTCAACTATGCGGCCGCGCGCGGCGAAAAGGACGAGCGAGTGGCGATCCGCCACGGCATCGTGCAGGTGATGCAACTGATCGCGCCGTTCCTGCGCGACGCCGAACGCGCGCACCTGGCCGCGTTGATGGACGCCTATCTGGATTGAAGCGCCCTGCCCTGCGCGCAAGCACAGGCGGGGCGGTGCCGCTCAGTCGGCGGCGGCCTGCGCGGCTGGCCCGTCGAGCCGGTAGACCTTGCAGACCAGGCCCGGCGGGGTGCGGTAGGTGCGAAAGCCGATGGCCTCGTAGTACGCCTGCCCGAGCGCATTGTCGGCGGCGATGCTGGCGTCGATCTGCGCCAGCCCGGCGCTGCGCGCGGCCGTACAGGTGGCCCGGAACAGCGCGCTGCCGACCCCACGGCGCGCCGCGCGCGGGTCGACGTGGGTGCCGATGATGCCCCAGCCCTCGGCCACGTCGTAGGCATTGCCGGGACGCGCGATGCGCAGCGACTGGAAGCCGAGGACACGCCCGTCGGCGTCCTCGGCCAGCACGCACTGGAGACGATCGGGATGCTGCAGGTAGGTCGCGCGCACCGTTGCCAGATCGGTCGGCGCCTTGCGCAGGCCGGCCGCGAAGATCGCGTCCTGCACCGCGACCATCGCCTCGGCATCGTCAAGCGTGGCGGGCCGGATCTGCATGGTGCCGTCTCTCGTCAGGTCGTGGCCGGCGAGTATGCCCGAGCGTGGCCGGCCGCCATGCGTGCGGAGGCGCCGGGTCAGGCGCCAGCGCGACGACGGCCAGTCACACGCTTGGCCGGGCTGCGCTTGGCCGCCGCCGGCTTGGCGCCGCGCTTGCCCGTCGCGGCGCGCTTGCGCGACTGCGGACGCGCCTGCAACCCCAGCTTGACCAGCACCGGCTGCAGGCGCGCCTCGACCTCGGCGCTCAACGGCTGCACCTGACCACGCAGCGCCGCCGCGCCCTCGCGCACGCTACTCTCGGCCTCGTCGGCCAGTTGCGTGGCCAGCGCCTTGAGCGTCGCCGCGCCCTGCGCGGCATCGGCGGCGGCGGCCAGCGCGCGCTTGCGGGTCAGCGCGACCACGCCCAGCCCGGCCAGCCACAGGTGCCGCGGGTTCAGCCGGTCCGGCCGCAGCGCGGAAGTGGAACGCTTCTTGGTCGCCATCGCAGGATCTCCAGAGAGGCCGGCAGTGGCCCCGATGCGCACCATGCTGGCGCCGGCCGCTTGAGCAAACACACTATCGGCGCCCTACCCTTGCCACGCGCCGGCAGCGGCGCCATGCTCGGCGCGGACGCCGTGGCCCGGCGCCGCACAGGGAGATCCACATGGCAGCAAAATCGGGCGCGTGGGCGCCGTTTCCGTACGACGCCAAGGCCTACGCCTACGCCGGCGAGGCGCTGAAGAAAGCGTGGCCCAAGCTGCACGCTGGCGACCGCGAACCCTATCCGGACCCGGCACGCGCGCAGGCCCTGCTCGACGCAGCCGGCAAGGCCGGCAAGGGCCACGACGCGCAGACCCTGTCGGCCGCGCTGATCGAGGCCTGGCGGACGTTCCACCAGGGGCAGTTCCAGCAGGCCTACGAGGCCGGCAAGGCGCTGGGCGTGTTCGGCGCCTCGGTCGCGGTCAAGGCGATCGGCATCCACGCCGGCTATCTGGTCGAGGACGAAAAAGAGCAGTTGCAGCGGCTGCAGCAGGCGGCGACGCTGGCCGAGGCGGCGATCGCCGCGCTGCCGGACGAGGCCAACAGCCACTACCGCCACGCCTTCGCGCTGGGCCGCTACAGCCAGGGATTGAGCATCGTCAAGGCGCTCAAGCAGGGCATCGCCAGCAAGGTGCGCGCCTCGCTGGAAGCGGCCCTGGAGCTGGAGCCCAAGCATGCCGAGGCGCACATGGCGCTGGCCCTGTACCACGCCGAGATCATCGGCAAGGTCGGCGCGATGATCGGCGGCCTGACCTACGGGGCGAAGGCGGCCACCGCCGAACAGCATATCCAGCAGGCGCTGAAACTGGTGCCGGATGCGCCGATCGCCCACGTCGAACACGCCAACGTGCTGCTGTTGCTGTACGGCGACAAGCGCGAAGAGGACGCCGCCGCGGCGTTCGAGAAGGCCGCCAAGCTCAAGCCGCGCGATGCGATGGAAGCGCTGGACGCGGGGTTTGCGCGCGACCAGTTGGAGTAGACGCCGGCGTAAGCTGAGCGTATCGCGATGTTTTTTCGTAGGGGCGGCTTCAGCCGCTGCTACGACGCATCGCATACCCGTGATTGGACACACCGCGAGGCGACCGGCGTGGTCGGCGGCAGGAGGCCAATCACGCCCTTCCCGCATCCCCCCGTCCCGCCGCCGCGACGCCGCATCGCGACCTCGCAGCGACGGCCCGCATCAGCCTGCCGGCGGTAGCGCATAGGCGATCACGTAGTCGCCGCGCTTGGTCTCCATGAAGTGATGGCCGGCGGCGACGATGACCAGGTACTCGCGCCCGTCGACCGCATACACCACCGGCGTGGCCTGGCCACCGGCCGGCAGCTTGGCCTGCCACAGGGTCTTGCCGCTGGCCAGGTCGATCGCGCGGATCAGGCCGTCGGTCGCCGCAGCGATGAAGATCAGCCCGCTGGCGCTGACCACGGCGCCGCCGTTGTTGGGCGTGCCGATCTCGATCGGCAAGCCGGAGTGGATGCCGAACGGGCCATTGCCGCGCGCGCTGCCGAACGGACGGTCCCACAGAGTCTTGCCGCTGGCCAGGTCGATCGCACGGATGCCGCCGTACGGCGGCTGCTTGCACAGCAGCCCGGTGAACGGCAGGCGCCAGCCGGCGTTGACGTTGACCGCGTACGGCGTGCCGGCCTGCGGATCGCCGGCGCCCTCGGCGCCGCCGCTGTCGCCGCGCACCTGGTCGCGCGGCGCCCAGCCCAGCTTGTCGGCCTTGGCCCGCGGCACCAGCAGGTTGTAGTTGGGCATGTCGTTGTAGTTGGCGACGATCAACCCACGCTGCGGATCCACCGCCACGCTGCCCCAGTCCGAGCCGCCGTTGTAGCCGGGGTACTCGATCGAATGGCGATCGGCTTCCGGCGGCGTGTAGATGCCCTTGTAGCTGGCGCTGCGGAACTGGATGCGGCACACCAGTTGGTCGATCGGGGTCATGCCCCACATGTCGCGCTCGGTCAGGTCGCGCTTGCGCAGCGAGTGGTACAGCGAGAACGGCTGGGTCCTGGCGCGGCGCTGCGGCTCCACACCGCCGCCCGGCACCGCGCGTTCCTCGACCCCGACCAGCGGCTTGCCGGTGCGCCGGTCGAGCACGTACAGCTCGCCCTGCTTGCTCGGCAGCAGCACCGCCGGCACGGTGGTGCCGTCGTGCGGGAAATCCAGCAACGTCGGCTGCGAACCCAGGTCGTAGTCCCACACGTCGATGTGGGTGGTCTGGAAATTCCACACCGGCTTGCCGGTGGTGACGTCCAGCGCGACCAGCGAGGTCGCATAGCGGTCTTCCTGCGGGGTGCGCGAACTGCTCCAGTAGTCGGCCGAGGAATTGCCCATCGGCAGGTACACGTAGCCGAGTTGCTCGTCGCCGGCCGCGCTGGTCCACATGTTGGGCGTACCACGGGTCCAGGTCTGCCCCGGCGGCGGCGCGCCGGTCCAGTCCGGATGGGTCATGTCCCAGGCCCAGCGCAGCGCGCCGGTCACCGCATCGAAGCCCTGGATCACGCCCGACGGTTCATAGCGCTTCTGTCCGTCCAGCACCTGGTGGCCGGTGACGACGACCCCGCGCACGATGGTCGGCGGCGAATTGATCGAGACGTAGCCCGGCGGCGTGGAGCCCATGCCGACGGTGATGTCGACCTGGCCGTGCTGGCCGAAGTCCTCGCAGGGCTTGCCGTCGGCCGCATCGACCGCGATCAGGCGTCCGTCCAGGGTGCCTTCGATGATGCGCTGGCGGCAGGCCGTCGACGCCGTAGCCTGAGCGTCGGGCACCGCGTAATAGCTGACGCCGCGGCAGGCGGCGGTATACGGGATCGCCTTGTCCGCCACCTTGGGATCGTAGCGCCAGCGCTCGCGGCCGCTGCGCGCATCCAGCGCGATCAGCTGATTGCGTGCGCTGCACAGGTACAGGCTGTCGCCGATCTTCAGCGGCGTGGTCTCCGCGCCCCAGCGCTTGTCCGGCAGGTCGCCGGTGCGGAAGGTCCAGGCGGTACGCAACTGCGCCACGTTGTCCGGAGCGATCTGCCGCAGCGGCGTGTAGCGGCTGCCGGCGTTGTCGCGGCCGTAGGCGGCCCAGTCGGCATCGGCAGGCGTGTCGGCCGGCTGCGCGCCGGTGCGCGGGGTCGCCAGCGCCGCGGCCATGCCGGCCGCATGCGCCAGCGTGCCGTCGGCCTCGGTCACGCCGTACGGCAGGAACGCCAGCGCGAACGCGCCGACGAACACCAGCGCCAGCACCGCGGCGAGCGTGCGCGACAGCGTGCGCGAGAACGGCCGGTCCAGCCGCGGCAGGAGTAGCGCCAACAGCAGCGCCAGGAACACCATCAGGCCCATGCGCGGCACCCAGCGCCAGTAATCGGTGCCCGACTCCCATGCCGCCCACAGCAGCGACAGCAGGAAGGTCGCCGCAAACCACAGCGCACCATTGCGCCGCGCGCGCCACAGTTGCACGCCGGAGATCGTCAGGCCGAGGCCGGCGAACAGGTAGTACCAGGAGCCGCCCAGCGCCAGCAGCCAGCCGCCACCGATCGCCAGCACCACGCCGATCAGCACGCAGACGCCGCCGAGCAACCGAAGCGGCCAGCCGCCGCGACGCTGCGTTCGTTCGAATTCGTTCATTGCCACTCCTTGCAGGACACGGCCACGCGGAACATCCGCCGTGGCAGCGGCGCATGCGCGCCGCGCATCCTTATCCCAGGCAGCCGGTGAATGCCGCGCGTTTCCTGCTGACACACGCTGACACGCAACCTTGTCGTCCTCGTGATCCAGCATCGACCTGGGCATCACGCGGCCTGGGTCGTCGAGAGCGACGACGACCCGACGATATGTGCAGTCGGTGTGGCGCAGCGGCCGTACAAATGGCTGCCTTGGCGCCGCGTGCATACGCTCGCAGCAGATCATCCGCCTCGCCGCGGTGGCAAGCCCCGAAAACGACGACGCCGGCACGAGGCCGGCGTCGTCGTTCGCTCAGGAGCGGATCACGCCTGCGGCGGTGCAGCCTCGCCAGTACCTTCGGCGACGCCGTCCTCGCCCGGCAGCACGTCTTCCTCGACCAGCGAGCCGTCCAGGCGTTCCACCGCCTGCAGCTTCTCGCCCTTGGACAGACGGATCAAGGTCACGCCCTGGGTGTTGCGGCCGACGCGGGAGATTTCCGAGGCACGGGTCCGCACCAGGGTGCCGCCGTCGGAGATCAGCAGCACTTCGTCGCGGGTGCTCAGCAGCACCGCACCGACCAACTTGCCGTTGCGCTCGCTGGTCTGGATGCCGATCACGCCCTGGGTGCCGCGGCCCTTGCGCGGATACTCGCCCAGCGGGGTGCGCTTGCCGTAGCCGTTCTCGGTCGCGGTGAGGATGTAGGCATCGGCCTCGTCGCCGTTACGCGCCTCGGCATCGACCTCGGTGTCCGCTGCGGCGTCGACGTCGTCGGCGTCCTCGTCCTGGCCCACGGCCGGCTCGGCCACGATCAGGCTGACCACGTACTCGCTCTTGGCCAGGCGGATGCCGCGCACGCCGCGGCTGCTGCGCCCAGTCGGCTTGACCCCGCCGCGGCTCTTGCGCCGCGCGCCACGGACGTCGTCGCCCTCCTCGCCCGCGGCCTCGTCGTCGGCCACGGCGCCGTCGTCGGCAGCGGCCTCGTCGACGGCCGCATCATCGGCCTCGTCGTCCTTGGGCCGTTCGGAGAAGCGCACGGTCTTGCCGTTGGAGGCGAACAGCAGCACGTCGCGATCGCCATCGGTGAGCGCCACGCCGACCAGCGCATCGCCCTCGTCCAGGTTGATCGCGATCTTGCCGATCTTGCGCTGGAACGCGAACTCGCTCAGCGGGGTCTTCTTGACCATGCCGTTGCGGGTGGCGAAGAACACGTAGCGGCCCTCGGCGTACTCGCGTACCGGCAGCACCGCCTGCACGCGCTCGCCGTTCTCCAGCGGAATCCAGTTGACGATCGGGCGGCCGCGCGCGTTCGGCCCGGCCTCGGGCAACTGGTGCACGGGCAGCCAGAACACCTTGCCGCTGCTGGTGAAGGTCAGCAGCGTGTCGTGGGTGTTGACCAGCCACAGCTGATCGATGAAATCCTCTTCCTTGGTCGCCGCCGCGCTGCGGCCGCGACCGCCGCGGCGCTGCGCGCGGTAGGCGCTGACCGGCTGGCGCTTGGCGTAGCCGGCATGCGACAGGGTCACGACCACGTCTTCCGGCGCGATCAGGTCGAGGATGTCCAGGTCCTCTTCGCTGTGACGGATCTCGGTGCGGCGCGCGTCGCCGTATTCCTCGCGGATGTTGACCAGTTCCTCGCGGATCACCTGCAGCAGCACGTCCGGATTTTCCAGGATGCGGATCAGCCCGGCGATGGCGTCCAGCAGCTGCTTGTATTCCTCGGTCAGGCGCTCCTGCTCCAGGCCGGTCAGGCGGTGCAGGCGCATTTCCAGGATCTGCGTAGCCTGCACTTCGGTCAGCTGGTAGCCGCCGCCGACCAGGCCGACGCCGCTGGGCAGGTCTTCCGGGCGCGAGGCCTCGGCGCCGGCCGCGTTGAGCAGCGCGCCGACCAGGCCCGGTTGCCAGGTCTTTGCCAGCATGCGCTCGCGCGCTTCGTTCGGGTTCGCCGAGGTCTTGATCAGTTCGATCATCTCGTCGATGTTGGCGAGCGCGACGGTCAGACCTTCGAGGATATGCGCGCGGGCGCGCGCCTTGCGCAGTTCGAAGATGGTGCGGCGGGTGACCACTTCGCGGCGGTGGCGGACGAAGGCCTCCAGCATCTGCTTGAGGTTCATCAGCTGCGGGCGGCCATCGACCAGCGCCACCATGTTGATGCCGAACACCGACTCCATCTGGGTCTGCTGGTACAGGTTGTTCAGCACCACGTCGGCGGCTTCGCCGCGCTTGACCTCGATGTAGATGCGCATGCCGTCCTTGTCGGACTCGTCGCGCAGCTCGCTGATGCCTTCGAGCTTCTTTTCCTTGACCAGTTCGGCGATCTTCTCGATCAGCCGCGCCTTGTTGACCTGGTACGGGATCTCGGTGACCACGATCGCTTCGCGGCCGTTGTCCTGGATCTCGATCTCGGCCTTGGCGCGCATGCGCACGCGGCCGCGGCCGGTGCGATAGCCGGCGACGATGCCGGTGGTGCCGTTGATGATGCCGGCAGTCGGGAAATCCGGGCCGGGGATGTGCTCCATCAACCCGTCGACGTCGATCTGCGGATTGTCGATCAGCGCGAGGCAAGCGTTGATCGACTCGGTCAGGTTGTGCGGCGGGATGTTGGTGGCCATGCCCACCGCGATGCCGGCCGAGCCGTTGACCAGCAGGCTCGGGAAGCGCGTCGGCATCACCGACGGTTCCTGTTCCTTCTCGTCGTAGTTGGGCTGGAAATCGACGGTTTCCTTGTCGATGTCGGCCATCATCTCGTGCGCGAGCCGCGACATGCGCGCCTCGGTGTAACGCATCGCCGCCGCGGAATCGCCGTCGACCGAGCCGAAGTTGCCCTGCCCGTCCACCATCAGGTAGCGCAGCGAGAACGGCTGCGCCATGCGCACCAGGGTGTCGTACACCGACTGGTCGCCGTGCGGGTGGTACTTACCGATGACGTCGCCGACGATACGCGCCGACTTGTAGTAGGGCTTGTTGCTGTGCGCGCCCAACTCGTTCATCGCGAACAACACGCGGCGATGCACCGGCTTGAGGCCGTCGCGCGCATCCGGGAGGGCACGCCCCACGATCACGCTCATGGCGTAATCGAGGTAGCTCTTGCGCATCTCGTCTTCCAGGTTGACCTGGATGATTTCCTTGGCGGATTCTGCCATTCGGGTTCCGTAAGTCTGGTGGCGGATCGACCACCACGCCGGCCCGCGACAGGCGGGCCCGCCGCGGCCGCACGCCTAGGGCGCACGGCGGTCGATCGAACCGCCGGATTCTATCATGACGGGCGCCCGATTGCCCGGTTTTTGCCGGCGCGAACAAGCACTTGCGCGCCATCGGCCGCCTCTGCCGGGCGCGGCGGCGCTCCCTGGAACTCAGCCGCCGAACGCGGCGCGCATGCGCGCCGGGTCCGGCTGCTCGATGACCCCGCGCTCGGTGACGATGGCATCGATCAGGTCCGCCGGAGTCACGTCGAACACCGGGTTCCAGGCGGCGATGCCGTCGGCCACGGTGCGCGTGCCGCCGACGCCGAACAGCTCGCCCGGATCGCGCTGCTCGATCTCGATCTGCGCGCCGTCGGCGGTGTCCATGTCCACGGTGGAAGACGGCGCCACCACCATGAATTTGACGCCATGGTGGCGCGCGGCGATCGCCAGCTGGTAGGTGCCGATCTTGTTGGCGGTGTCGCCATTGGCGCAGATGCGGTCGGCGCCGACGATCACCCACTGCACCGCGCCGGTCTTCATCAGGTGCGAGGCCGCCGAATCGGCGATCAGGGTCGCGTCGATGCCGTCCTGCTGCAGCTCCCACACGGTCAGCCGCGCGCCCTGCAGCCACGGCCGGGTCTCGCCGGCGAACACCTTGGCGATGCGCTGCTGGGCGACGCCGGCGCGGATCACGCCCAGCGCGGTACCGAAGCCGGCGGTGGCCAGCGAGCCGGTGTTGCAATGGGTCAGCACGCCGCTGCCCGGCACGATCAGGCCGGCACCGAGCGCGCCCATGTGCCGGTTGGCGGCCAGATCCTCTTCGGCGATCGCCTGCGCCTCGCGCTCCAGAACGGACGGCCAGTCGCTGCCTGCCGCGCCCAGCGCGCCGCGCATGCGCGCCAGCGCCCAGGCCAGGTTGACCGCGGTCGGGCGCGCGGCATTGAGCCGCTGCAGGGCCGGCTCCAGCTTCAGCAACGCCTCGGCGCCGTTCTCGGCCTGCACCTCGCGCGCGGCCAGCACCGTGCCCCAGCCTGCAGCGATGCCTATCGCCGGCGCGCCGCGCACGGCCAGGGCGTGGATCGCCGCGGCGACCTGGTCGCTGTCGGTGCAGCGCACGTGTTCGACCGCGAACGGCAGCTTGCGCTGGTCCAGCAGCTCCAGCGCGTCGCCGGTCCACAGGATCGGGCGGATATGGTCGTAGCGGGCGTAATCGATATCGAGGGCGGCGTTCATCGCGCCATTGTAAACGCCGGCGATTGCGGATTGAGGACGCCGCGCCACCGCACCGGCGCGCTCAGTTGACGCTGAACTCGGCGCGGCAGCCCTTGTCCACCCAGATACCATCGCGATCCCAGCCCCAGCTGTCGTCCTGCACGCAGGGCGCGCCGGACAGTTGCCGGCGCAGTTCGACACGATCCTGCACGCTGACGCCGCAGCGGCGCCGCGCCTTGCCCTTGGATTCGCACAGCACCGGCCGCGGGCCGGCGGGGAAGCCGGAGCCGTCGGCGGCGCCGATCTCGAACTCGCCGCGGCAGCCGCGCGCGACCCAGATCTCGTTGCGGCGCACGCCCCAGTTGCGCTCCTCGCGGCATGGCACCGACGACAACTGCCGCATCAGCCGCACCGGCGCCCCGCGCAGCATCACCGGGCAACTCTCAAGGCGACCATCGGACTCGCAGCGCAACACGCGGCGCATCGCGCTGCGCGGCGCTTCCACCGGATTGGGACGGAATTCGGCGCGACAACCGAGGGTGACCCACACGCCGGTGGCGTCGGAACCCCACTCGCTGCCACGGATGCAGTCGTTGTCGGAGAGTTGCCGCACCAGTTGCACCCCCTGGTCGGTGGACATCGGACAGTGCACCCAGGTCATGTCGCGCGACTCGCAGCGGACCACCGCGGCATCGTACGCATCGGTGTCCTGCGCCGGCGACGGCATCGGCCACACGCTTGCCGCCAACCCCAGCCAACACCAGCCACCGAGCCCGTACGCCCACTTCATGCTTGGCTCTGCCCCTATGCCTAGAACCTGAACAACGAAGACCTGCTGGCGCGCAGCGTGCGCTTGCCGTGCCCGATCAAACCATCATCGGTGTGGACAACGCAACAACGCGCCGCGAAAACACGTGACGGCCTGTTCAGGCATGCGCGAAATCGTAGGCGAGCACCTCGCCGATCTGCGCGGTGCCGCGCATCGCCATCAGCAGCCGGTCCACGCCGACCGCGACGCCGGCGCAGTCGGGCAAGGCCGGCAGCGCCTGCAGCAGCCGCTCGTCCAGCGGCGGCAGCACCGCGCCGCGCGCCTGACGCAGCGCATGGTCGCGCAGGAAGCGCCGGCGCTGCTCGGCGGCATCGTTGAGCTCGTGGTAGCCGTTGGCCATTTCGTAGCCGCCCAGGTACAGCTCGAAGCGCTCGGCCACCGGCGGGTCGTCCTCGCGCACGCGCGCCAGCGCGCACTGGCTGGCCGGCCAGTCGTGGACCACGGTGAGGCGGTCGACCGGGAACGCCGGCTGCAGGCAATGGGTCATCAGCAGGTCCAGCCAGTCGTCGCGGCCCAGGCCGTCGGCATCGATACGGATCTCGCGTAGCGGCTGCTGCAGCGCCTCCAACGGCGCAGCGAATGGATCCAGGCCCAGCCCCTGCTGGAACAGCTCGCGGTAGCTGAGCACCTGCAGCGTGGCGCTGCGCCCGACCAGCGCCAGCGCCGTGCGGACCAGCTCCACGGTTTCCTCGATCAGTTGCCGGTGATCCCAGCCGACCCGGTACCACTCGAGCATGGTGAACTCGGGATTGTGGCGGCCGCCGGCCTCGCCGTTGCGGAACACCCGCCCCAGTTCGTAGCAGTCGCCGATGCCGGCGGCGAGCAGCCGCTTCAGCGGGTACTCGGGCGAGGTGCGCAGCCAGCGCAGCGCCGGACCTGCGTCGACGTGGCCGCTGAAGCGGGTCTGGAAGCTGTCGATGTTCGGCTCGGTGTTGCCGGCCGCCGACAGCATCGGCGTCTCCACTTCCAGCACGCCGCGCGCGGCGAAGAAGCCGCGGATGGCGGCATTGAGCCGGGCGCGCAATTGCAGGGTGGACAGCAGGTCCATCACGGCGCCGTGTCGAGCCGGCGGCTCAGCTGGTCGCGCGCGTCGTCGCGATAGCCCAGGCCCAGGTACAGGCGCTTGGCGGCGGCGTTGTGGTGATTGACCTCCATCCGCAGCACGTCCACGCCCAGCGCGCGGGCGCGCACCTCGACCAGCGCCACCGCTTGCCGGCCCCAGCCGCGACCGCGCGCAGCCGGGCCCAGATACAACTCGTCGAGCAGCAGATAGCGCCCGCCCAGTTCGACGCTGAAGCAGGCGGTGATCAGCGCATACCCGACGACCGCGTCGTCCGGCGCCAGCCACAGCAGCGCCTCGCCCAGCGCCGGCTGCGCCAGCAGCGCCTGCAGGCCGCGCGTCACCCGCTCGGCGTCGAAGGCGATGCCGTCCTCGGCGTAGAACGCCTGTAGCATCGCCAGCAGGGCCGGCTGGTCGGCCACGCCGGCGGTGCGCCAGCGCAACTCTTCCTGCTTCATGCCGAGCCCGCTCATGCGTCCTGCCCCTGCGACTGCAGGAACGCCAGCAACTGCGCCTCGTCCCACACCGCCACGCCCAGCTCCTGCGCCTTGTCGAGCTTGGAACCGGCGGCCTCGCCGGCGACCACGAACGCGGTCTTCTTCGACACGCTGCCGGCGACCTTGGCGCCCAGCGCCTCCAGTTGCGCCTTGGCCTCGTCGCGGGTCAGCGCGGTCAGGGTGCCGGTCAGCACCACGGTCTGCCCATCCAGCGGGCCGGCGCGACGCTGCGTCTGCGCCGGCGCGGCATCGAGCAGGCGTTGCATCGCCGCCTCGGCGTCCAACAGCGCCTGCTTCTGTGCCGGATCGGCCAGGTAAGCGGCCAGGTTGGCGGCGCCGGCCGTGGACAGGCCGGCCCCGGTCCAGCCGCTTTCGTTGGCGCCCAGCAACGCGTCCAGGCTGCCGTAGGTAGCAGCCAGACGCTGCGCACTCTTGCCGCCGAGCTTGTCCACGGGCAGCGTGCCAAGCAGATGCGCCAGGTCCAAACGCTCGCGCAAGTCCGCCGGCGGCGTGCCCTCGTCGGAGAAGCCGATACCGGCATTGATCAGGCCATCGACCACCGCAACGTTGCCGCGCTGCTCGAAGAAGGTCGCGATCGAGCGCGCCACCTCGCCGCCGATGTCCGGCAAGGCCTGCAGCAGCACCGCCGGGGTGCTGCGCACGAACGCCAGCGAGCCCAGCCAGTAGGCCAGCGCCTTGGCCGTGGTCTCGCCCAGGTGTGGAATGCCCAGCGCGAACAGGAAACGTGGCAGCGTGGTGGCGCGGCTGGCGTCGATGCCGGCGACCAGATTCTCGGCCCACTTGGTCGCGAGCTTGCCCCCCAGGTCCACTGCCAGGTGTGCGCGCAGGAAGTCGGCGCGCCGCCACTGGGCGGCCTCGTCCTCCAACGCGGCGCGGCCGCCCGCGTCCAGCGCCAGCGCGCCCTTGCTGTCCTCCACCGCCTGCAGCAGGTCGACGGCGGTGGCCGCGTCCAGCGCGGCCTTCATCCGTACCAGGTCCTCCACGCTCAAGGCGTACAGGTCGGCCAGCGACTGCACGAAGCCGAATTCGACCAGGGCATCGGCCTGGCGCTCGCCCAGACCTTCGATGTCCATGGCGCGTCGCGAGGCGAAGTGACGCACGGCTTCCTTGCGCTGCGCGGCGCAGGCCAGGCCGCCGCTGCAGCGCCAGGCCACCGCGTCCTCTTCCTTGACCAGTTCCGAACCGCACACCGGGCAGGCCGCCGGCATCGTCCACGGCGCGGTGCCGGGCGGACGCCGTTCCTCGATCACCCGCACCACTTCCGGGATCACGTCGCCGGCGCGGCGCACGATCACGGTATCGCCCTCGCGCACGTCCAGCCGCGCGATCTGGTCGGCGTTGTGCAAGGTGGCGTTGGTGACGGTGACGCCAGCGACCTGCACCGGCTCCAGCCGCGCCACCGGGGTGACCGCGCCGGTGCGGCCGATCTGCACCTCGATCGCGCGCAGCACGGTGGACTGTTCCTGCGCCGGGAACTTGTGCGCCAGCGCCCAGCGCGGCGCGCGCGAGACGAAGCCCATCGCCTGTTGCTGATCGTAGTCGTCGAGCTTGTAGACCACGCCGTCGATGTCGTACGGCAAGGTATCGCGGGCGGCGCCGATGCGGCGGAAATAGGCGATCAGGCCATCGAAGCCGGTAGCGGTATCCGCCTCCGGGGCGACGGGGAAGCCGTAGTCGCGCAGCAGTTGTAGCGTCTGCGAATGGGTTTCGGGCAGTTCCAGGCCACGGACCTCGCCCACCGAGTAGGCGAAGAACGCCAGCGGCCGGCGCCGGGTCACCGCCGGATCGAGCTGGCGCAGCGAGCCGGCGGCGCCATTGCGCGGGTTGGCCAGCAGCTTTTCGTTGCGCTCCAGCGCCTGCGCGTTCCACGCGGCGAAGGCGGCGCGCGGCATGTAGATCTCGCCGCGCACTTCCAGCACCGCCGGCGGCGGCACGCCGAGGTCGCGCAGCTTCAGCGGCACCGAACGCACCTGGCGCAGATTGGCGGTGACGTCCTCGCCGGTGCTGCCGTCGCCACGGGTGGCGCCCTGCACGAACACGCCGTCCTCGTAGCGCAGGCTGATCGCCAGGCCATCGAGCTTCGGTTCCACCGAGAACACCGGCGCGGCCAGTTCGAGTTCGCGCTCGATGCGGCGCTCGAAATCGGCGACCTCGGCGAAGCGTGTGCGGTCGTCGGCGTCCTCGGCCACGCCGGGGGTCTCGAAGGCATTGGCCAGCGACAGCATCGGGATCGCGTGGCGCACTTCGGGAAAGCCGCCGTCCGGCCGCGCACCGACCTTGCGCGTCGGCGAGTCCGCGCTGGCCAGCTCCGGGTGCGCGGCTTCCAGGGCCTCCAACTCGCGCATCAGCGCGTCGTACTCGGCATCGGGAATGGCGTTGTCGTCGAGCACGTAGTAGCGGTGATTGGCGTCGTCGATGCGCTGGCGCAAGTCGGCGACACGCTGCTGGGGATCGGGAATTGCGGTCATGCGCAGCGGAAATGGGGGTAACGGAGAGGGGGGCGATAGTAGCTTGAAGGCTGGGATTGGGGAGTCGGGATTGGGGATTGGCTTGACGGCTGGCATTGGCGCGTTGGGAGTGGGGATTCGCTTGACGACCGAGATTGGCGAGTTGGGATTGGGGATTCGCAAGAGCCGAAGCTCGGACTTCTCGCTTCGGCGGCGGTCGTACCCTCATCCGCCCCTGCGGGGCACCTTCCCCCCAAGAAGGGGGCCATGGTCCCGAGGGGAGAAGGGAGAGGCCAAAGCCCCTCTCCCGCCGGGAGAGGGGTTGGGGTGAGGGTACGGAGCGAGCAGACCTGGCGAGGGGAGGGCCCAACAGCGCAAGCGAAAGACGCTCCGAGCGACGCGAGGGCACTGTGCTTCCTGCTCATGTATGCACGCATCGGCACGGCGTCGGGCTGGGGGGAGGCGGTGTCATTGGAGAGGCTGGTGGTGTTTCCACACGTAAGGGGTCGCCGGAGCA